>JAXDMB010000085.1:0-4408 GCA_034666325.1 Vulcanimicrobiota bacterium | reverse complement strand
TTCCCGAGCGTCTGGCGGTCGATCACGAGCGGGTACGCGCGAGGGCAACGATGGTCAACCCGTTTCTCCGGTGAATGCGGCGGCAGTGCGAATCGCTGTTTCGAGTTCGACGTTCCGACGACCGCTCGCCGCCGGCGACCTGACGCAGCTCGAGTGGCTGGAGCGCTGCGCGTCGGCCTTGGGCATCGACGGCGTGATCGCCGACGTCATGGACTTTCCCCGCCGCGACGCCGAGTACGTCGCGCAGCTTCGCAAAGTCGCGATCGACCTCGGGCTCGTGCCGTTCGGCTTGGACGCTGCCGGGCTGCTCGAGCCCGCCGCGGGCCCGGCACGCGACGAGGCCCTCACGTTGGCGAGCGGGTTCGGCGCCGCGGTCGTTCGGACGACGCTTCCTCCGCCGGGCGACGTGCCGCCCGCGACGTTCGTGGAGACGGTCGGCGTAGCGAAGGCCTTCAGCCGGGCGGCGAAGGCGGTGAACGTGACGATCGTCCTGGCGGCGGCGCCCGGGACGCTCGGCGAGGACGAGGCCGGCGTGAAGCACCTGATCAAGGACGTCGACAGCGCTTGGCTGCGCGCGTGCCCCACGGCGCTGATCGGCGAGGTGGGCGCGAAGGACCGCTATCCGGCGTTCGCGGCGACGCCGGCCGACGATCCGGTCGCGGTCGCCGCGCGGGCGAGCCGGTCGTGGGTGATCCTCGACGTGCCGCCGGGGGACCGGCCGTGGGATCTCGTCCGGGACGGCGTCGCGGCGCTCCGCCATGCGGACGCTCAGCGGTTGCTCGTGGCCGGGCGCTAGCGGCGTTCGTGGCCGGGCGGTAATTAAGGGAAGCGGCGAGACCGCAACGGACGTCTGGGTCCGGGTTGAAGACCTGCCTATGGCAGGTGGGTGCGGCCCGGGCGCCCAGTGGCCAGCCTGTGAGGGCCGGACAACCGGTCGTATCCGGAGCTGATGCTCCCTAGGTTACGACGTTGGTCTACCACCGTAGGACCTACGCGTACCGTCGCAGTGCTCGTCGCTGCTGTATCGTATACCCTCCGTCAAGTCTTGACAGGAGCGCGTCGAACGCTCATGCGGGCGTGCGGCGGCCGAGTGCCGTATGCTCGAGCGCGCGCTGTCGCGCGAATTTCGCCGGAACGCCGCGCAGCACGGGGATCATCGAGCCCGCGTCACATCAGTCGGCGACGCCCATCTTGATCGTCGGGTTGCCGGAAACGACGCTCGTGCCCAGCAGCGTCAGCTCCGCGCTCGGCAGGAAGATGAGCCGCATCGCGCCGGCGCGCAGCGCGAGCTGGTAGCGGTTGGCTGCGTCGGAGAAGCGCGCGGTCGCCTCGCAGCTCGCATACGGTGATGTGAGGTTCGCCGCGAACTCGATGCGGCTCTGCGTCTTGACGACGACGCGCGGCGCAGCGGCGAACGTCTTCGTCTGCACGGTGATGTCGATCGTCGCGCCGCCTTCGTAGCCTTTCGCGTACGTCTTGACCGTGACGGCCTTCGGGCACGTGCCCGCGGTGCGCACGAACGCGAACCTTTTCGACTCGCGCGACTCGTTGCCGGCCGGGGCCCCGGACGCAGCCGGAACATGCGCCGCGACGGTCGCCGTGACGAGCGCGACCGCGAGCGCGCGGACGAATCGCAAGCGTTCGAACCTCATCGCGCGCCCTTCTCACCGGAGCGGAGCCGTCCTTTCGCGTCGAGAAGCCGCTCCGCGTGGCTGCCATCCGACTCGCGGTCGAACCGCTCGAGCTCCCGCTCAGACACACCTTCACCATCGCGCGGTCGTCGGAGCGCGTGTCGCGCACGGCGGTCATGCGCCTGCGCTGGAACGGCCTCGACGGACTGGGCGAAAGCGCGCCGATACCGCGCTACGGCGAGAGCGTGGAGAGCGTCACCGCCGGGCTGTCCGCGCGCGATCTCGGCGACGATCCGTACGCGTTCGAACGGCTGCTCGACGGCTTGACGCCAGCCCAGATGTGCGGGCTCGACATCGCGCTGCACGATCTCGTCGGCAAGGACCTCGGGCGCCCGTTATGGCGGCTGCTCGGGCTCGATCCGGCGCGCACGCCGCTGACGTCGTTCACCATCGGCATCGCGCCGCTCGACGAAATGCTCGCGAAAGTACGGGAGGTCGGCACGCACCCGGTCATCAAGGTGAAGCTCGGCAAGGGCGCAGAGGTGGAGACGATCGAGGCGATTCGCTCGGTGTACACCGGCGTAATTCGCGTCGACGCAAATGAAGGCTGGACGCCCGAACGCAGCGTGAACGTGCTCGCGGAGCTCGCGAAGCACGAGATCGAGTTCTGCGAGCAGCCGATTCCCGCTGGCTCGCCGGAGAAGCTGCGCTGGATCCGCGAGCGTTCGCCGATTCCGATCGTCACCGACGAGGACTCGAAGGACGCGAACGATCTTCCGGCGCTGCTCGGCTGCGTCGACGGCATCAACGTCAAGCTCGTGAAGTGCGGCGGTATTCGCGGCGCGCTCGCGATGATCCACACCGCGCGCGCGATGAAGCTGAAAGTCATGCTCGGCTGCATGGTCGAGTCGCAGATCCTCACGACGGCTGCTGCCCATTTGAGCCCGCTCGTGGACTGGGCCGATCTCGACGGGCCGTTCCTCACCGCGCGCGATCCGTTCGACGGCATCACGTACGCGAACGGCAAGATCGTGCTTCCCGACGGGCCGGGGCTCGGCGTGCGCGAGACATCGCCCGCGAGCTTGGCCTGACGTTGGCGAGACCGGCTGCGAACGTGTCGAGCACGACGGTCCGGCGGTACATCGTGCTCGCGCCGCACGCGTTCACGTCGCGCGCGGCGAAGATGGCGCACGGCGTGATCGCGTACTCGTCCGACACGGTGGTCGGCGTGATCGATCCGGATCACGCCGGCAAGCGCGTGCGCGACGTGCTGCCGTACTTGAGCAGCGAAGCGCCGATCGTCGCGTCGGTCGACGAAGGACTGCTCTTGGCGCCCACGGCGCTGCTGGTCGGCATCGCGCCCGCGGGCGGCAAGCTGCCCGACGATTTTCGCGAGGCGATTCGCGCCGCGCTGCGCGCGCGGCTCGAAATCGTGAGCGGGCTGCACGTGATGCTCAACGACGACGACGAGTTTGCCGCGCTGGCGCGCGAGCACGACACGCGCATCTGGGATCTGCGCCTGCCGCCGGCCGCGCCGCTGTTCTCCGGCGCGGCGTGGGACGTTACCGCGAAGATCGTGCTCACCGTGGGCAGCGACGCGGCAGTCGGCAAAATGACGGCGTCGCTCGAGCTGACGCGCGCAGCGCTCGACCGCGGCGTCGACGCGGCGTTCGTTCCCACGGGGCAGATCGGCATCGCGATCGCCGGCTGGGGAACCGCGATCGACCGCGTCGTCGCGGACTTCGCGCCCGGTGCGGCCGAACAGCTGGTGCTCGAAGGCGAGCGCCGCGCACGCGACGTGCTGTTTCTCGAAGGGCAGGGCGGCATCAATAATCCCGCATTCGCCCCCGTCACGCTCGCGCTGTTGTACGGCGGCGCGCCGGACGCTCTCGTGCTGGTACACAGCGTCTCGCGCGAACGCATCGAGGACTACGACATTCCCGTCCTGTCGTACCGCGCGCTCATCCGCACGTACGAGGGCCTGTGCGGAACCGTGAAGCCCGCGCGCGTCGTGGGCGTCGCGCTCAACACGCGCGACTGTTCCGCGGACGAAGCGCGCGCCCATATCGAACGCGCGCGCGCGGAGACCGGACTGCCGTGTGACGACGTCGTGCGCAACGGCCCGCACGCGCTCTACGACGCGATCGCCCGGGCGCTGGTGAAGACCGAGGTGCTGCATGCGTGAGCGCGTCTCCCGGAGGCTTCCGCGAGCCGGCGTGATATCGGCGGCCGTCGCGTCGTGCGCAGCGCTTGCGCTCGCGGTCGCGCTCGGCGCGTGCAGCAAAGTCGACCGAACGGCGGCGACGAGCGGCGACCGGCATTCCTGGACGCATCCCGGACACCTGATCATCGGCAGCGCGGGCGAAGAGCCGGACAACCTCAACGAGATGTTCGCGCACACCGACGCCGCCGACCAGCTCGCGAACCTGATCTACGAACCGCTGTTCCGCTACGACCCGAAGGGCGATTTTCTGCCGGCCGCCGCGACGGCCGTTCCGACGCTGGAGAACGGCGGGATCAGCAAAGACGGCAAGACGATCGTGCTGCGCATGCGCAAGGGTATGCAGTGGTCGGACGGCGAGCCGTACGACGCGCGCGACCTCGTGTTCACCTGGCGCGCCGTCCTGAATCCCGCGAACAACGTGAAGCAGCGCACGGGCTGGGACGACATCACGGCGATCGACCTCAGCCCCGACAACCTCACCGCGACGCTCCACCTCAAGCAAGTGTACTCGGGCCTGCTCGGCATCTTCGCGTTCGGCGGCGCGGCGTATCCG
>JAXDMB010000084.1:0-10882 GCA_034666325.1 Vulcanimicrobiota bacterium | reverse complement strand
CGACGTCCTCCGCGGTGCGAATGCCGCCGCCCGTCTGCACCGCAACGCCCGCGGCCGCGCAGATCGCGCGCAACGCCGTCCGGTTCTCGCCCGTTCCGAACGCGCCGTCGAGATCAACCACGTGCAGCGCGCGCGCGCCCTCCGCGACGAACGCACGTGCGCGCGCGACCGGATCCGCATCGTAGCGCGTCTCGCGCGACGGATCGCCGCGTTCTAAACGCACCGCGAACCCGCCGCGCAGATCGATCGCCGGAAAGATCGTCAGCGCACGGTTCAAGCGGCGGCTATTCGCAGGTAGTTGTCCAGCAGCAGCCCGCCCGTCGTGCGGCTCTTCTCCGGATGGAATTGCGTCGCCATCACGTTGTCGTGCGCCACCACCGCGGCGAACCGCTCGCCGTAGTCGCACGACGCCACGAGCGCGTCCGTCGCGCCGACGCGGTAGGAGTGCAGGAAGTAAGCCCACGCTCCACTTTCCACGCCGTCGACGAACGGGTGCGTGCGCGCGATCACGAGATCGTTCCAGCCCATGTGCGGCACGCGGGGCGCGCCGGTGAATCGGCGTACCTCACCGGGTAGAATGCCGAGACCGGCGGCTCCGCCGTACTCATCGCTGGAGTCGAACAACACTTGCATACCGACGCAAATCCCGAGGAACGGCCGCCCCGCGGCGATCGTCCGGCGGATCGCAACATCCAGACCGCGCTCGCGCAGCGCGTCCATCGTGGCGCCGAAGGCGCCGTCGCCCGGAAGAATCGCCGCTTCCGCGCGCTCCACGTCGCGCGGGTCCTCGGTCAGCACGAACGGGGCGTCGCGCCGCTCGAGCGCGGCGACGAGCGAGCCGACGTTGCCGCCGCCGTAGTCGATCACCGCGATCTTCGGAGCCGTCATCATCTCGTACGTTCGCTCGCGGCGACCGCGTTGCTTGCATGCGCCGTCGCGGCGTGCAGCGGCGGCGGCGGAACGAGCGCGCAGCCGCCGCTGATTCAGCAGCCGCCCGGCCCCGGCGTACCGGGCGGTTCACCGTCGGCGACACCTGCGCCGGCGATCACGCCCACGCCGGTCCCCACGCCAACCGCGATACCGACCGCGACGCCGGTTCCGGGCCCGAGCGCGCCGCCGGTCGATCCCAGCTTGCACGTGCCGTCAGGATTCATCGTCAGCAAGATCGCGCTGGTGAGCGGCGCGCGCGAGCTCGCGGCGTTGCCGAACGGTGATTTGATCGTGGGCACGCTCGGTACCGCGGTCGTCATCGTGCCGAACGCGGAGAGCAGCGGCGCCGCGGGCGCACCGGTCACGTTCGCAAGCATCAGCGACGCGCCGACGCAAGGCGTCGCGTACGGCGGCGGTTTCGTGTTCGTCGCGACGCAGCACGGCGTGTACCGCATTCCGTACGCGACCGGCGCGCACAGCGGCACGCCGCAGAAGATCGCGTCGGTGCGAACGGGCACGGTCGCCCCGAACTCGGACGGCGACGTGCACACCACCAGCTCGGTCGCCGTCAGCGGTTCGACGCTGTACGTCGGTGTCGGCTCGTCGTGCAACGCCTGCGTGGAGACCGATCCGACGCGCGCGACGGTGCAGCGCATGGCAATCGACGGGACCGCGATGACCACGCAAGCGACGCGCTGGCGCAACGCGCTCGCGCTCGCGACCGATCCGTCGACCGGCGCGGTGTGGGCCGGCGGCGCGGGCCAGGACAGTCTCGCGCAGGGGCATCCGTACGAGTTCATGGATCCCGTCTCGACGCGCACCGCGCCCGCCGACTACGGCTGGCCGGACTGCGAAGAGAACCACGTCGCATACAAAGCCGGTGCGAACTGCGCGAACGTCGTCGTGCCGCAACTCGAGTTTCCGGCGTACTCCACCATCATCGGCGCGGCGTTCTATCCCGCCGCGCAAAGCGGTCCGTACGCGTTCCCGGCCGCCTGGCGCGGCATGTTCGTCGGCATTCACGGCTCGTGGCACGCGTTCGGCGGCGTCCTGGCCGACCCGCCGCACGTCGCGTTCGTCCCGTTCTCCGGCGCGGCGCCCGCGCGCGCCGTGAACTGGAACGACCCAGCGGCGCAGTGGGACGACTTCTTCACGGGCTTCCAGAACGGCGGCACCCGCATCGGGCGGCCGACGGGCGTCGCGGTGGGCGCGCAGGGCAGCTTGTTCGTGGCGGACGACACGGCGGGCGCGATCTATCGCATCCGGCCGGCCGGAACCGCGACGTCGAGCGTGGACCGGCACTGACCGCGGCCCGGCCGCGGTGACGCGCCGCCGGGCGGGGAAAAGAACGGGCATGGCGCTTCAGCGGTTCTTCTCATTTGCGTGCGGTCGCGCGGTCTTCGCGGGCGTTTGCGCGCTGCTGGTGTCCGCGCCGGGCGCACTGCCGGCAGGCGCGGCGCCGGGCGCGGCGATCACCGTGCCCCGCGGCTTCACGATCGAGCGGATCGCCACGGTGCCGCGCGCGCGTGAGCTCGCGGTCGCACCCAACGGCGACCTGTTCGTCGGCACGGAAAGCGACGCGATCTACGTGGTGCCCGACGCGGAGAAGAACGCGGGCGAGCCGCGCCGCTTCGCGACGTTCAACGACCGTCTCGTCGCGGGCGTGTTCCTGACCGCCGACACGCTGTACGCGGGCGGCCAGTTCGGCGTCTACCGCATTCCGTACCGCACCGGCGACCGCGAGGCGCGCGCGACGCCGCAGAAGATCGCCGCGGTGCGGACGGGCGGCGGCGGCGGTCACAGCACGACGACCGTCGCGTTCTCGAAGGGCACGCTCTACGCCAGCGTCGGCTCGTCGTGCAATGCGTGCGCCGAGACCGATCCGACGCGCGCGACCATTCAGGCGATGGCGCCCGACGGCAAGAACATGCACGCGCGCGCCACCGACATCCGCAACGCGATCGCGCTCGCCGTGCAGCCGAACGGCGACATCTGGGCGGGCGTCGCGGGACGCGACGATCTCGAGCACGGGCATCCGTACGAGATCTTCGACGACGTCAGCGCGCACGCGGGAACGCCCGACTACGGCTGGGTGAAATGCTATGACGACCGCAAGCCGATCGGCGGCACGAGTGGCGTGAGCGCCGCAAGCTGCGCGAACGTGACGCTGCCGAAGATCGTGTTCCCCGCGTACGACACACCCATCGGCGCGGCGTTCTATCCGGCGGATCAGAAAGGCGCGTACGCGTTTCCCGCGAGCTATCGTGGCGGCGTGTTCGTGACCTTGCACGGCTCGTGGCACCAGCCGCCCGTGGCGCCGCGCGTCGCGTTCGTGGCGTTCAGGAACGACGAGCCGGCCAAGGCCGTCGACTGGGCCAACCCCGATGCGCAATGGACGGAGTTCGGCGGCGGCTGCCAGGGTGCGGACGGCGCGCGCGCATGCCGTCCCACCGGCGTCGCGGTGGGCACCGACGGCTCGCTGTTCGTCGCGGACGACGGCGCCGGCGCGGTCTACCGCATCCGGCCGGCGGGGCGCTAGCCGGCGTCGCGCGGACGGGCCGCGGCGGCCGACACGAGCGCGAGCGCTTCTTCGCGCGTCTCGCGGAAGTGCGCCTCGCGGATCGACGCGGCGTGGGTCAACCACTCGTTGGGATGCGGCGGCGGAACGATGGCGACCGTCGCGCCGTAGCGCAGCGAGCGGCGCACGAACAGCACGATCTCGCCCGCGACCATCGGGTCGACGTGGATCGCGCTCGACAGGTCGAGCACGAGCGGACGCCCTTTCGACACCTTCGCGGCCTCGAGCATGCCGTGCACCTCGGGATAACGCGACATGCCGAGCTCGCCCGCGAACGCGATCACCGCCGGTTCCATCAGGCTCGATTCCTCGAACGCAGCATCTGGGCACAACGATACCCCGCGAGCGGCCGCGCGTACAGAGCTTGCGGGCCCGGGCCGCTCCCTTTGCCAAGTGATGAAACGGTCCGCGAGCGTACCGACGGAAATTCGCGCGGCTGCTATCATGGAGGACCCGAGCGTACGAGGTTGCCGCGTGCAAACGTCCGCCACGATGATCGCCTTGAGCGGCGAGCTCGATATGAGCAACGCCGCGGTGCTCCGCGCCTCACTCGAGAGCGCGCTCGGCCCGACGGTCGTCGACCTCTCCGGGGTCACCTACATCGATTCGACCGCGCTGTACGAGCTCGCGCTTTTGCGCCGGCGCGTCGGCGCGGTGGTGCTGGTCGTCCCATCGCGGCAGATTCGCCGAACGCTCGAGATCGTCGGCTTCACCAAGACCTTCCGCATCGTCGAGAGCGCCGAGTCGGCCTAGCCGGCGCCGAGCGCCGCGACCGTCCGCGCTGCGGCGGCGCGCGCATCGGCCAGCAGCCGCGCGACGATCTCCGCCGCGGGGAGCGGCTTCGCGAGCGCGACCGCCTGGCCGGTCCACAGCGAGAGATACTCCGGCCGATCCTGCGCAGCCGCCGCGGCGCGGATGTCGCGGGTGAGCCAGTGCTGCTGCGGGTACGGCGCGATGTCGTCCGCGCCGGTCATCTCGTCGATGAAGCGGTTGCGCACGCCGCGCGCATGGCGGCCCGAGAACACGTGCGTGAGCGTCGTGCGCCGCACCGCGTCGGACGCCAGCATGCGGCGGTAGGGCGGCGGAACGGCGGACTCGTCCGACAGCATGAACGCCGATCCCACTTGCGCGGCCGTCGCACCCAGCGTCAGCACCGCGGCGATGGCGCGCCCGTCGCCGATCCCGCCTGCGGCGAGCACCGGAATCGACACGGCGTCGACCGCCTGCGACACGAGCGCGACCGTGCCGATCAGCGAGTCCTCGAGCGGCGCGAGAAAATTGCCGTGATGTCCGCCCGCCTCGTATCCCTGCATGCACACGGCGTCGACGCCCGCGCGCTCGACCGCGACCGCTTCATCGACGGTCTTCGCGGTACCAATCGTATAGACGTTCGCGTCGCGGCACGCGCGCAGCGCGTCCGCATCCGGAATGCCGAACGTGAAGCTGAACACGGCGGGCCGCGCTTCGAGCACGGCGGCAAACTGCTTCGCGAACGTAAGCGTACTGCGCGCCGGCTCGGCCGGATGCGGAATGCCGAGCTCGTCACGGTACTGCCGCAAGCGCTCGTGCGCGCGCAGCAGCGCGTCATCGGATGCCGGCGCCGTGGCGGCGGTGTCGACGAACAGGTTCACCGCGAACGGCCGCTCGGTGAGCGCGCGCACCTGCGCGATCTTTTCCTTGATGACCCCGGGGTCGTCATAGCCGACCGGCAGCGAGCCCAAGCCGCCCGCGTTCGACACGGCGGCGACGAGCTGCGGCGTCGTCGCGCCGGCCATCGGCGCTTGGACGATCGGAACTTCGAGGAACGGCATGGGTCGCATCGATTCAAAGGCCTCCATGCCGTGATGGTCGCGCAGCGGAACGAGCCGCGCTAGCACAGAGGTCTACACCGGCCAGAGTAAAACCGCGCCGACCGCGACGGCCGGCGGCATTGCGTCAGGCGGCGCGCGTACCGTCGCGGCGGTGCACCGGCAGCGCCACGACGACGCGCGTTCCGCCGCGGTCCTCGCCGGGCCCGTCGACGACCACCTCGCCCGCGAGCGCGCGCACGAGCAGGAGCCCGCGGCCGCGCTCTGACTGCGGGCCGGGCGCCGGATAGACCGGCCGCATTCCGAGCCCGCGGTCGACCACGCAGAGAATCGGCGGATCGTCGTGCCAGTCGATGCACACGCCGTACGGCGGAGCGCCGTGACGCACCGCGTTCGCGATCAGCTCACCGACCACGAGCTCGGCGGCGTCGAGGTCGGAGCGCTCCGCGTCCGCTTGCAATTCGAGATAGCTTCGCACGTCACGCCGCACGCCGGACGTGTCATCCGCGCGATTCCCGACGTACGACCAGTACCGGGAGTCGTCCACAGTGGAGGCATGTGCCCAGCGAGGCGTTCTCACTAACATCAACGGTACGGTAAGTGACGAAGCGGTTTAGCCCGATTCGACGCCGAGCGCACGCAGCGCGTCGTCCAGCGCGGTGAAAACGTTCATCTTCTCGCCCATTCCGGCGACCGCGAAGATCCGCGCGAGGTTCCCGCTCGGCGGGATCAGCACGGCGAGCGGCTCGGGGTGGCGCCGCTTGAATAACAGCAGCTCGGAGAGGAACAGCGAATCGGCGCCCGTTCCTTCGCGCAAGTCGACGAGCACCGGCAACGCTGCTTGCGAGCCCTGGAATGCTTCGCGGAACTCGGGATACCGCTCGATCCCGAGATAACCATCCAGGCGAATCGCATGGTAGTCAGACCGCAAGCCCGATCGCGTCCTCAGCTCCGGCATAAGTTCCCCCGCGTGATACCCGCGCACGGCTCGTGAATATGTCGATCATTGTAAAGTTTGGTACGCGAGAGAACACAACGTTCCTCGCTCGGCCGCCAAGCGGGAGCACGGCGCGCACCTGCGAACGTCCGGGGCGGCAGCCATGCGCACGGCACATCACCGGCGAGCGAGCGGGAATCGCTTCGTCGACGCGTTGCCCGACGACGTCTCCGACGCGATTACACGTGCCGGCGACCTTCGCGTGCTCGCCGAGGGCGTGCGGCTTGCGGAGCGCGGCGAGCCGGTGCGCGAGGTCGTCTTCCCGATGAGCGGGGCGATCGCGCACGTCGAGGAGCACGGTGACGGCCGCTGGATCGAGGTCGCATCCGTCGGTTCCTACGGCGTGAGCGGTTTCGAAGCGCTGCTCGACCAGCCGCGGGTGCAGTTCACCACGCTCGCGAGCGTCCCGGCGTCCGTGCTGGCGATCGACGTCCGCAAGCTGAAGCCGATCCACGCCGGCTCGGCCGCCTTCGGGCGCCTGCTGCGGCGCTACGCCGTGGCGTCGATCCGGCTGGCGGGGATCACGGCCGCGTGCGAGCGCCACGACCATCTCACCGCGCGCCTCGCGCGCTGGCTGCTGCAGATGTACGACCATACCGGCGCCGCCGAGCTGGCCGTGACGCACGACCGCGCGGCACGGATGCTGGCCGTGCGGCGCCCGGGCGTCACCCGCGCCGCGGCCGAGATCGCGGCGGCGGGCGCGGTGCGCTGGAACCGCGCGCGGCTGCAGGTGATCGACCCGTCGCGCCTCGAGTCCGCCGCGTGCGGCTGCTATGCTGAAGCAAAGGACGTCGTCGACGAAGTCTATTCGGCATAGGACGTTTGGCCTAGGACGGATCGCGGAAAGAGCGTCTCAACACCTGAGCTAGGAGGGCACTGGGTTGACGAACGCCGCGGGCCGGCGCCGCGAGCGCAGACGCGAACGCGATCTGCCGCCCGAGCACGATTTCTCGGTCACCGGGATCGGCATTTCGGTGATCTGCGTCGTGGTCGCCGTGATGTTCAGCGTCTGAGGGCGGCCCGCCCGGCCTAGCTCGCGCGCTCCGTGAGCGAGCCTTTGGTCGAGGGGATGTCCGCGGACGCCGTGACGGTCTTCGCCTGCGCGAACGCGCGCGCGAACGACTTGAACGCCGCCTCGCACAGGTGGTGGTTGTTCGTCCCGGCCCAGCGCAGCAGGTGCAGGTTGAACTTGCCGTGGTCCACCACGCTGCGAAAGAAGTGCGGCACGAGCTCGGTGGGCAGCGCGCCCAGCGCCGGCACGGAGAACGGCACGTCGTAGTTGAGCCACGGGCGGCCGCTCAGATCGACCGCGCACTGCACGAGCGCGTCGTCGAGCGGAACGGCGATGGAGCCGAAGCGCGCGATGCCGCGCTTGTCGCCCAGCGCCTCGTCGATGCAGCGCCCGAGCGCGATCCCGACGTCCTCGATGAGATGGTGATGGTCCATCCCGTCGCCGTGCGCCACGAGCTCGAAACCCAAACCGGCGTGCGTCGCCAGCGCGGTGAGCATGTGGTCGAAGAAGTCGACGTCGGTCTCAACCGAGATCGCTCCGCCGTCGAGCGAGACGCGCAGGTCGATGTTCGTCTCCTTCGTCTCACGCCGAACGAGCGCAGTGCGGCTACCGTTCACGTTATGGACAGCGCCCGACAGGGCGCGGCTTTAGCGGGCAAAGATTGCGCACAGCGCAAACTTTGACGGATAAAGCCATCAGTTTTGCGCTCCGGCGCTTTTGCCGTTCGTTTGCGGACGGCGTCCGGCGATCGGCTCGTACGGGTGCACGTCGGGACCGACGTACGTCGCCTGCGGGCGGATCAAACGGTTGTGCGCGAACTGCTCGAGCACGTGCGCGGTCCAGCCGGCGATACGGCCGCACGCGAACATGCACGTGAACTCGTCGGACGGAATCCCGAGCGACGACAGCGTCGGCGCCGTGTAGAACTCGACGTTCGCGTAGATCCGCTTGCCCGGCTTCTTCTCTTGCAGCACCTTGTTGGACGCGTCTTCGAGCGCGCGCGCGATCAAGTACCACTTGGTGTGCGACTTCTCGGTGAGGTTCTTCGCCATTTGCTCGAGCTGCTGCGCGCGCGGGTCGCGGATCTTGTACTCGCGGTGGCCCATGCCCATGATCTTCTCGTGGCGGTCGAGCAGGTCGCGCACGTACGGCTCGGCCTTCTCGGGCAGGCCGATCTCCTCGAGCATCGTCATCACTTTGCTGGGTGCGCCGCCGTGCAGATCGCCGGCGAGCGTCGCGACAGCCGCCGTGATCGCGCAGTAGATGTCGGCGCCCGTGGAAGCGGTGACGCGCGCGGAGAACGTGGAGGCGTTGTACGAGTGGTCGGCGAGCAGCACGAGGTACGTGTCGAGCGCCTCCTCCGCTTCGGGAATCGGCATCTCGCCCGTGCGCATGTAGAGGAAGTTCGCGGCGGTGGCGAGCTTGGCATCCGGCCCGATCGGTTCCAGGCCGCGGCGCATGCGGTCCCACGCGGCGACGATCGTCGGGAACTTCGCGGTGAGATCGATCGCGGTGTCGACCGACGTTTCGTGCGAACCGTCCGGCCGGTGCGGCGTGAAGTGCGGAACGGCCGACACGCACGTGCGCAGCACGTCCATCGGCCACGCGTCGCGCGGAATGGCGTGCATGATCGCAAGCAGACCGGACGGCAGCGAGCGCCGCGCGGCGAGCTGCGCCTTGAAGTCGATCAGCTCTTGGTGGGTGGGAAGCTGCCCGAACAGCAGCAAGTGCGCGACTTCCTCGAAGCTCGCGTTCTCGGCGAGATCGTGGATGTCGTAGCCGCGATAGGTGAGCCGCCCGGCCTCGCCTTCGACGTTGCTGAGGACCGTCTCGCCGACGACGATGCCTTCGAGACCCGGGTTGACCACCGTGGACGCCATGAAGGAGGATTCTCGGCGCGCGCCGTCTCTCCCACGTTCGACTTTTGTCGCGGGACGAGAGGGCTACCAGCGACCGAGGTCTTAACTGACCGTTCCACCAAGCGCCGGCCGGTTCGGCGCGCCGCGCGTTCGAGAAGGAGGTCCCATGACCCGTCCCGCTCTCAGTCGTCGCTCTTTCGTCAAGCTTGCCGGGGCGGGAAGCGCCGCCGCCGTGTTCGGCATTCCGGCCTACATCCCGCAAATCGGTGAAGCCGCGGACGCGATCAAGATCGGTCTGCTCGAGCCGTATACCGGCGTGTACGCCGGGCCGGCGGAAAACGAGACGCACGGTTTCGAGATGGCCGCCGACGCGTGGAACAAGCGCGGCGGCATCATGGGCCGCAAGATCGAACTCGTGAAGGAAGACGAGCAGAACGATCCGGGCGTCGCGGCGCAGAAAGCGCGCAAGCTCGTCAATCAGGACAAGGTCGCGGCGCTGTGCGGGACCGTGTCGAGCGGCGTGTCGCTCTCGGTCGCAGGCGTCTCCAACTCGCTCGGCACGCTGTTCATGGACTCGGGCGGCCACAGCGACGACGTGACGGGCAAGAGCTGCCACTGGAACGTGTTCCGCACGTGCCACAGCACGTGGATGGAGACGCACGCGACCGGCTACGCGCTGCAGAAGCGCTTCGGGAAGAAGTGGTTCTTCATCACGCCGGACTACGCGTACGGCCATTCGCTCGAAGCCGGTTTCAAGGACGTGCTCGCGCACAACGGCGGGAGCGTGGTGGGCAACGAGCTCACGCCGCTCGGCACCACCGACTTCAGCTCGTACCTCACCAAGATCGACGCGGCGAAGCCGGATCTCGTGCTGGTGTTCGTGCAGGGCGACGACTACACCAACTGTCTCAAACAGATGAACCAGTTCGGGCTGCTCAAGAAGTACCCGGTCGGCGGGCCGCAGGTGGAGTTGGAGCCGCTGCTCGGTCTGGGACCGGAAGCGCGCGAAGGCTACTGGGGCATCGAATGGTACTACAAGAGCGACAAGTGCCTCGGCAAGAACAACAAAGTGGCGCAGCAGTTCGTCGCCGACTCCATCAAAAAGCACGGCCGGCCGCCGACGGCGCGCAACGCGTTCGGGTACATCACGCTCGACCGGCTCGCGCACGCGATGAACGACGCGAAGAGCGTCGACCCGGTGAAGGTGGCGCGCGCGATCGAAGGCGTGCACTTCAACTCGATCTTCGCCGGCAGCGGCTACTACCGCAAGGAAGACCACCAGCTCATGTGGCCGATGTGGGTGGCGAAGATTCGTCCCAACGGAACGCCGGGCGACAAGTACGACCTGTTCGACGTGACGGACGTCAACGCGCCCGAAGCCGTCGAGCAGACGATCTCGCAAAAGGAGCAAGTCTGCAAGCTCGGCTATCCGGCGTAGGATAAGCGCGCGTGCACGACTGGGCGCACCTCGCACCGCAGCTCTTCAACGGGCTGGTGCTGGGTGCGTTCTACGCGATCGTCGCGATCGGGCTGTCGCTCATCATGAACCTCACCGGCACCATCAACATGGCGCACGGGAGCTTCATGACGCTGGCGGGCTATCTCGCGTTCACGCTCGTGTCGCGCGGGACGCCGTTCTGGTTCGCGCTGATCGCCGCGCCGCTGATCTGCGTGATCGTCGGCGTGGTGGTCGAGCGG
>JAXDMB010000083.1:0-8137 GCA_034666325.1 Vulcanimicrobiota bacterium | reverse complement strand
GGCTACGCCGCGCTCGCGGACGTGCTCACGCCTGCGTTGACGCGCGCGCTCGGCGGGTAACACACGAGCGTTCGCGCGCGCTGAGCCGCTCTCGCCGTTTGCCCTCGCGCGCCGGACCGCTACAGTTCGAGCGCCTTGCGGCCTTCCGTGTTCGGCGTCAGGTACACGCGTTGGTTCGCGTAATCCAAGTCCAGCGTGAAATAGCGCAGCAGCCCCTCGCCGATCACGCCGTCTGAGTCCTGCGTGAAACTCTGCTCGGACGTGACGCGATAGCCCGTCACGTTGCGAAAGCGGAATCCGCCCAGCTCGAACGTGCTCACGAACGCCGGGCTCGCCGCGAAGCCGCCGCCGACGCCCGCCAGGCTCGTGTCGCCGCTGCCCGCAACGAACCCGTCGATGCCGGGCAGCGGCGCGGGATTGCGGCGCGTGAAGTAGTCGAACAGCAAGAACGCGCCGATGCCGCCCGTGTCGATTCCGACGCGCTCCGCGAAAGCGCCGTCGAGCGACGCGGTCACCAGCGGGATGCCGCGGCCCAAGCGCGTGTCGAGCACGCTCGCGCGCGGATCGGACGGCGCCGCGAACGCCGCGCTCGGCACGACCGTCACGCGCTTGCGCTCGTAGTCGATCGTCACGCCGAGCTGCGCGAGAAAATCGAACCCCAGCAGCCCGGCGACGCGCACGTGCTCGCGTTCTTTCCAGCCGAGCGGCACCACGATCACGGCGACGTCGCGCATCACGAGCGGACCGGTCCGTATCTCCGGCACGACCGCGCGCGCGTAGGTCGTGCGGCCGGCGAGCACGTTCGAGTGCTCGGCGTACAGCCGCACGCCGAGCTCGCGCGCGGTCTTCGCGTCGAGCACGATCCCGGATGCGCCCGTGTCGAGCACGAAGTCGAGGCCGCGCCCGGCGATCGTCACGCGCACGTAGACGTGCCGGTCGAACTCCGCCGGCAGTATGACGGACGTAACGCCGTCGGGAAACCTCACGAGCGTGCGCCGGCTCGGCGGGCGCGCGAGATCGCCGTCGCTCACCGCGCCGGGCACGTACTCCGTCACGCGTCCGTCGCTCGTCGTCTGCTGCACGGGATCGTCCACGTGCCAGCGGTGCGCGAACACGCGCCCGCCGTCATCGCGCACGTCCTCGTACGTCGTCACGATCGTTCCGCTCGCGACGATACGTTCGCGGCGCAGGATCCGCCACGTCACCGGATCGACGTACTCTTTGCGGCCGCGGCCTTTGGCGTTGAGCACCGCGACGACGTACGTGCCGGCCGAGGTGCGCGACACCGCCGTCCTGACGCGTTCGGGCGCCGCGCGCCCCGGATCGGCGCGGTCGTCGACCGTCTGTCCGTTGCGGTTTTGCAGCCACCGCTTTCCGCCGACGCTTCCGTTCTCCGTGTGGAACGTGCCGTCGTCGTCCACCGTGCGCTCGTCGTCCCCGCGCACGTAGCGGCGCTCGGTGGTGGCCGTGCCGTCGGACGATACGACGACCACCGTCTCGCGGTACGCCGCCGGCGCGTGCTCGGCGGTTCGCACGTTGATGCGAATCGTGCGCGCGTCGGGAAGCGCGTCAGGCTGCGCGACGTCCGCGCGCGCGACGCCCGGCGGCGCGAGCAGCAACGCGGCGAGCGCGTAGACGGCCGCGCGCACCCCGGTCATCTCACTTGATCTTTCCCTTGCGCGTCGTCGCGTTCGGAACGAGGACAACGCGCGAGTTCGCGTAGTCGAGATACACGTCGAACGCGCGGATCAGCGACGCCCCGACGAGCCCGTCCTGGTCCTCGCCCTCGAACGCGGCTTGGTTGCCGAGCATCACCATCGCGAGATAATCCGGATAGTGCACGTTCGCGAGCTGCATCTCGGCGAGCATCACGGGACGCATGTCGAGCTTGCCGCCGACGCCGTCCGCCTGGATCAGGTTGAACGAGCGGCTGATGTTCTTGTGCGGGCTGTGATCGTCCACCGCCTCGGGGTGCTTCTTCGCGAAGCCCGAGAAGAGCACGACGTCGTCGGCGCCGGTGTCGAAGATGAAGTGCTCGCCCAGCGCTTTGTTCACCATCATGCCGACGACCGGCACTTGATCGTCGAGCACCGCGTCGAGCACCATGGCGTCCGCGGGCGGTACGAACGACGTCGCGTCGAGCGCGTCGACCGTGCCGTGCTCGTAGTCGATCTTCACGACGCAGCCGGCGATGAAGTCGAACCCCAGCAGCCCGACGACCCGCGTGCGTGAATCGTTCTGGTACGAGAACGGCACCGCTTGCACCATGAGATCGTTCATCACGACCGGTCCGATCTCGGCCTTGGGAATGATGGAGCGTGTGCTGGTGAACGTGCCGGCCACCGTGTTGCTCCAGCGGCCGTACGTCTTAAGGCCGAGCTCGCGTGCGACGTCGCGGTCGAGCACAATGCCGTCCGCGCCGGAGTCGAGCTGGAAATCTAGACCGCGGCCGTTGACGGTCATGCGGACGATCACGCGGCCCCACTCGTCCACGCGCGCCGGAAGCCGCACGCTTGCGGCGCCGGGCGGCATCCCGACGGGAATCCGGCGGCTGCCGGGCACGTCGAGCTCCGCTTTGACGACGGGACCGCCGAGCACGAGATCCTTGATCGTCCAAACCGCGTCGTTCTCGGGATGGCCGTCGCTGACCGACGTGCGGTACGCGGTCGTTACGCCGCCCGCCGTGCGGTAGTCGTCGTACGTGCTCACCACGAGCTGGTTCAAGTAGTTCGTCTCGCGGCGCACCAAGTGCAGCGTGGACGCGTCGTAGAAGCGGCGTTCCTCGCGACCGTCAGGCGGCGCCACGCGCAGCACGTACACGTCCGCGGGCGCGCGCAGCCGCCCGAGCATCCGCACGTCGTCGCCCGCGTCCGGTTTCTCGAGCGCGCGGATGTTGGCTTCGGTGCGCTGGTGCACGCCGCGCTTGAGCAGCGTGTAGCCGTTCTCGTTCGTGATCCAGCGCTGTCCTTGATAGCTGCCTTCCGCGGTCACGAACGGGCCGACCGTCATGTCCGAACGGTAGTCGTCACCGCTCCACACCTCGCGCTCCGCGCCCTCGAGCCCGCCGTCGCGAAAGGCGTACGTGATCCGCATCGTGCGGTCGCCGTTGGTCGCGGTGCTCTTCTCGCGTTTCGCCTTGAGCAGTTCCGCCGCCGTCATCGCCACCGGCTCGTACGAGGTGGGCCACGCGCGCGGGTCGGGCGCCTTCGATTTCGCCGGCGCGGCCGCGGCGTACGCGGCCGAAGAAACGGCCAGGAATAGTGCGGCGATGACCGCTGCGGCGCGCGCGATCACTTGATCCCCATCGCGGCACGGCCGTTGCGGTTGGGCACGAGATAGACGCGGCTTTCGCCATAGTGCAGACCCAGCGTGAACAGCCGCAGGAAATCCGCGGCGATCAACCCGTCGCTGGCGCCCGCGTACGCGCCCGCCGTCGCGACGCGATAGCCGACGAAGTCGGTGAAGCGGATGTTCTGGAGCTGCAGCGCGGCGATCTGATACGGCTGCGTCTCGAACGCGCCGCCGATTCCGCGCAAGCGGACCGGTTTCATGCGCCTGCCCTCGCCTTCGTCCTTGAGCGCTTCGGGGTGCCGCCGCGCGAAGTAGTCGAAGATCAGGAACGTGCCGACGCCGCCCGTGTCGAGGACGAAGCGCTCCGCGAGCGCGCCGTTGATCCGCACGTCGGTCATCGGCACGCCGTTGCCGAGCCGCACGTTCAACGCGGTCGTGTGCGGGTCGGCCGGGGCGGCGTACGCGGCTTCCGGCACGACGGTCACGCGCTTCTGCTCGTAGTCGATCGTCACGCCGAGCTCCGCGAGGAAATCGAATCCGAGCAGGCCGACCACCTTGATCGAGTTCGTCTCGTCGTTGCCTTGCGGAATCGCCTGCACCGCCACGTCGCGCAGCGTGAGGCTCCCGACGTGCATCTCCTTTATCAGCGTGCGCGCGGTCGTGTAGCGGCCGGCTGTGACGGTGGAGTGTTCCGCGTACATCGGCAGCCCGAGCTCTTTTGCGACGTTGCCGTCGATCGTGATTCCGCTCGCCCCCGTATCGAGAAGAAAGTCGAGACCGCGGCCGTTGATCGTCACGCGCACGTAGATGTGCTGGTTGCCGAACGTCGCCGGAAGCTCGGCCGACGTCACGCCCGCCGGGAACTCCACCAGGTGCCGCCGGCTCGGCGGGATCTCGAGGTCCGCCGCGTTGACGTCGGACGCGCCGTAGTCGGTGAAGGTTCCGTCACTGGTGACGCGCGCGGCGCCGTTCTCCGTGCGCCAGTGATGCGCGAACGTGCGGCCGTGGTCTTCACGAAAATCGTCGTACGTCGTGACCGTCGTGCCGTTGACGCCGGTCGCTTCCCGCCGCACCAAGCGCCACGCCGCCGGCTCGATGTAGTCCTTGACGCCGTAGCCCTTCGCGTTCAAAGTCGCGATCACGTACGCGTCCACCGGCGTCCGCACGCGCGTCACGGTGGTGGCGAGCGTCTCGCGCGCCGCGAGACCGGGTTCCGGCTGCTCGAGCACCGTCTGCCCGTTGTCGTTCTGGTGCCACGCCTGGCCGTTGAGGCTGCCGCGCTCGCTGTGGAACGGCGCGGTCTCGATGATCTCGCGAAAGTCCGTTCCGCGCTGCACGTGCCGCGTTATCGTGCTCGTGCCGTTCGACGTCTTCACGGTCGCGGTCTCGTGCCACGCGTTGGGAAGGGAGCCGTTCGCCGCGCGCACCTTCTCGCGGATCGTCGCGCTGTCGGGCACGGCGTCGTCCGCGCCGGCCGGCGCCGCCAGGCCAAATAGCAAGAGAAGCCACGGTAAGAACCGCCACGCCCGCATGGTCATGGCGCGCCCCTTCCGCACGCCGCGCGCGACGCCTCTAGAGAAGCGCCATCTGCGCGCCGCTATGGTCGGGCGGAAGAGAACGGTGCCGTACGAACTTCACGCCGCGCGACGCCGCGTGCACGCGGCCGGCGACCTGGCGAACGTACGCCGGTTCCGCATAGCGCCCGCGACCGAACAGCCGCGTGTAGCGCTCGAGCAGCTCGGGCCGCGTGGCGGCGAGGAACGCGAAGTACGCGTCGCGCGTGATCGTGCCGAGGTTGAGCGCGCTGTGCCACACGTGCGAGGCGCCCGCGTCCGCCGCCGCCCGCACGACCGCGGCGAGCGAGTCCGGGCTATCGGTGAGGTCCGGAAGCACGGGCGCGACGGCGACGCCCACCCGAATTCCGGCGTCCGCCAGCGCGCGCACGGCGCGCAGCCGCTGGCGCGGCGGCGCGACGGTCGGCTCGATCTCGTGCGCGAGCGCTTCGTCGAGCGTCGCGATGCTGATCGCGACGCCCACGTCCGCGCGCCGGGCGCACTGCGCGAGCAGGTCGAGATCGCGCACGATCAGCGGCGAGCGGGTCGTGATGTGAAACGGCGCCCGCGCGTCGCGCAGCGCCGGCAGAATCGCGCGCATCAAGCGATAGCGCCCCTCCAGCGCCTGGTACGGGTCGGTCGCGGTCCCGATCGCGATCTCCTCACCGCGGTACGCGCGGCCCGCGAGCTCCGCGCGCAGCACCGTCGCGATGTTGACCTTCACGGTGAGCGCCGAGCCCCAGTCGCGCACGCCGTCGAGCTCGCGGTACGCGTGCGTGCCCCGCGCGTAGCAGAACACGCATTGGTGGATGCACCCGGTGAACGGGTTCAGCGACCAGGTGAAGCCCATCCCGCGCACGCGGTTGAGCGCGCTCTTCGCGGCCGTCTCGACCGCCCGAACGTCGCTCGGCCTGCGCGCCACGGCAATCCCGTCCATCGAACGTGCGTTCGAATCGACGAAACACGCCGCCTGCTCGTCTCTGGGCTGGCGGCTAGAGAGCGTCCTACGGCCGGCGCTCAGTTGCCGGTGCGCACGAACGTGTCCCAGTACCAGGCGCCCCAGACGCCCGTGAGGCACGACCACGCGACCAGGACGCCGGCCCATAGCGGCACCCGCTCGCGCTCGCGCAGCGCGAACGCCATGAGGATCAGCATGAACGGCTCGAAGTCCAGCGCGTGGCGCATCCCGAACTGCACCCAGCCGTTGAGGTAGTAGAGGAACGACGGCGCGGCGACCAGCACGACGGTCGCCCACAGCAGCCACATCACGCGCCCCCGCGCCGCCACGAACGCGAGCACCAGCGCCGGGCTCGTCCACGTCAGCGCGATCCCGCGCGTGTCGATCTTGAAGATCGGCCACAGCGCGAGCTGGCGGTATTCCGCGAGCACGGGAGCTTGCAGAAAGTACGACCAGATCTCGTACGGCAGATAGGCGAGCCGGAACGGGCTGCCTTCGGGCTGGCCCCACGGGTCTTGCCGGTAGAACAGCGTGTAGCCGAGGTCGCGCCAGGTGCCGTACTGCGCGACGTCACGCGCGATCCACAGCGAGAATCCCAGCGCGACCACGCCGCCGTAGTCCACGAGCCGGCGGCGCCGCTCGTCGGGGCTCGCGTCCGTCCACAGCAGCGCGCCGTACAGCGGCAGCGCGAGCACCATCGAGAAGCGCGAGCCGAACGCGAGCACCGCCCAGATCGCGACAAGCCACCCGCGTTTCTTGCCGAACGCTTCGGCGAGCGCGAGAAACGTGAACGCGACCGCCGCGGTGTGGCTGATGAACCACACGTCGCCGAGCATCGAGCACCACCACAGATCCGTGCCGGCGAACACGAACGCGAGCAGCAGCAGCGTCTTGCGCTCCGACAGCCCGAGGCGCACGCGCAGCAGACGGTACGCGGCGAGCATCGCGATCAGGCACAGCACGAGCGCTTCGGTGGTCTGGTTCGCGGCTTCGTGCCACAGCGCCGCGAACGGCACCATCACGAGCGCGGGCACCGGGCCTTCGATGATCCAGTTGCGCCCGTTGTACGCCAGCGAGTCGATCGTCGTGTCGTGGCGGTCCACCCACAGGTGGCCGTGCACGATCGCGTCGGCCAGCAGCACGTCGTTGTTGTACGGCGTCGAGCGGCCGTGCGACGAAACCAGCAGCGCCACGATCACCGCGACGAAGAACGCCGCCGTCAAAGGGGAGGGGAGGGGCAGGCGGTTCCACGCGGCCTTCATGTCCGGCGCGACGGGTTCGGCCGACCGTAACCGCTGCCCCTCCGGTGTGGTAGAAGAAAACGCGATGTTTCAAAATTACCGGTCGTACCGCGGTCCGTTGTACGGTGCCCCGGCGGTCAGCGTCCCAGGTCTTCTGGGACAAGTCCTCGGCATCACGGGCGTCGGCTTCCTGATCACGGCTGCGGCCGCGTACCTCTTCCGCGACATCTCACCGATGGCGGGCTTCCTCGCGTTCATCGGAGGCTTCGTCCTGCTCTTCGTGATGAGCGCCGTTCGCGAGAACGCGCGGGTCGCGCTGCTATGGTTCTACGCGTTCACGTTCCTCGAGGGCGTCGGCCTCGCTCCGACGATCGCTCGCTACGTCAACACCATCGGACCGGACGTCGTCGTGAACGCCGCGGTCACCACCGGCTTCGGAATGCTCGTCCTGGGCGGCGTCGCGTTCGTGTTCTCAGTCGACTGGCGGCGGTTCTCCGGCATCGCCACCGGCGCGCTCATCGCGCTGCTCATCGTGGGCCTGATCTCCGCGTTCACGCACTGGGTTCATCCGCAGACGTATTCCTGGCTCGTCCTCGGCGTGTTCACGCTCTGGACGCTTATCGATTTCAGCCGCATCCGCGGCGGCGGCAGCGGCGCGACGCCGGTCGAGCTCGCCACATCGATCTACCTGGACGCCATCAACATCTTCCTCGCGCTGCTCCGAATCTTCAGCCGCCGCAACTGACGGAGCGCCCGCCGCGAAACCGGGGCGTGAGTCGCCGGTTCGTGAAGCGTGAGCTATGGCCAGGGCGTACGACGAAGAAGCGGTACAACCGGCCGGTGACGTCCTGCACGAAGCGTGCGGGGTCACCGGAGTCTACGCACCCGGCGAGGACGTCGCGCGGCTCGCTTACTTCGCGCTCTACGCGCTGCAGCACCGCGGCCAAGAAAGCGCCGGACTGGCGGTCGGCGACGGCCGCGCGATCGACAGCCACCGCCAAATGGGCCTCATCAATGGCGTGTTCGACGAGGCGGTCCTCGGGCGGCTGCGCGGCAGCGTCGGAATCGGCCACACCCGCTACTCCACCACCGGC
>JAXDMB010000082.1:0-6096 GCA_034666325.1 Vulcanimicrobiota bacterium | reverse complement strand
GCGCGATGCCGAGCTGCTGCGAGAGCTGCTGGTACACCGGGTTCGCGATCGTGCTGGTCGATGCGACGATCGTCGCCGGCTGGCGCTTGAGCTCGCGGCTGAGATCGCTGATCTGCTGCTTGAGGTTGATCACGTCCGGATGCGAGTCCGTGAGCTCGCGCTGCGCGCTCCCGAGCTTGATCTTCAGCTGGGCGAGCTCGGAGTGCAGCTGCGGGATCACCGGGTTCTGCGCGACGCTGGAGCCGCCGCCCGCCGTGGCTTTCATGCCGGCGAGCTGCCCCGCCAGCGACACGATCTGCGCGTCGGACTGCTGCTTCTCGAGCTGGATCGCGTTGATCTTCTGGTCGATGCCGGCAGCCGCCGCCAAGGTGGTGGTGGTTTGCGTGCCGAGGTCGGCGATGTTGTGCGAGGTCTCATAGCGGCTGACCGCGGTCTCAGCGGCCAACAAGCGCGCACGGGCCTGCGGAAGCTGCTTGCCGAGAAACTCGAGCGCGCCGTTCGCCTGTCCCGCCACGAGCTCGGCCTGGCGGCCGACGAACACCGATGCGAAGTCGTTCGCGATCTTCGCGGAGGTGTCGGGGTCGGTCCAGGTGACCTGCAGCGAGATGATGTTGGTGTTCGTCACCGGCTTTACGCGAACGGCGCCTTGCAGCGTGCCCACGTCCGTCTTGAGCCCGAGGTCGGTGATGACTTTCTCGACGACCGGCGACTCACTCATCAGCTCCGCGTACGTCTCCGCCGATTGTGCGGCGTTCGAGAGCAGCAGGGCGTTGAGGACCGGCATCCCCGTCATGGCGCCTTGCGGGTTCTGCGCCACGGTGTTGGGATTGCCGGCGATCATCTTCACGCCGGTCGTGTACCGCTTCGGCGTGAGCAGCGTGACGACCGCGACTGCGACCACCACGCCGACTACGATGCTGGCGAACAGAAACCGCCGGCGAACGAGCGTGCCGATGAACGAGTGCCACATCGCGACGGGATCGACGTCGGTGGTGCGATGAGAGTTGACCGGCGTCGCAAGCGGAATGCTGTTTCCCGGCAATCGCTGAGGTTCGTACATCGGAATCCTTTCCTAGAGACCCAGCAGGCGCCCGAGCACGCCTAGGACACCAATCGTTCCGGCGCTGATCTGCCGGGCCTCGGGAACGTAGATCTTGTCGTCCTTGCGAAGGATCGGGTCGTACCGCTGGTCACCCCGCTGCAGCGCCTGGTACAAGTTGATCTCGTAGGACGGTAACGTCTTACCCGTCGCAGGGTCGACTCTCGTCAAATACACGCGATTGAGATCGGGTTTCGCCTGCGCCTCTGCGCCGGCACGCGCGAGCGCCATGGAAAGGCGATCGCCTTCGTTGACCTCGACGTTGCCGGGACGCGTTACCGCGCCGAGAACCTGCACGCGGATCATCTCCGCGCCGGTGACGTACACGATCGCGTTGTCGAGCAGCTCGACGTTTTGCGATGCGTCACCGTCGTGGAGCAGCTTCTGGAGGCTGACGGTCGTCATCGCGCCCTCCTGCGACACGCGCGCGACGGGATACTCACCGTTCACCTGCGCTACGCCGGATCCGGCGGCGATCGCATCGCTGACGCGCGACCCGGTGCGCAGCGCGAACCGGCCCGAGTTCTTGACGTTGCCCATGACGAGCACGTTGATCGCGCCCTGCTGCTGCACCGCCAGCGCGATGTTCGGGTGGCGAACGTACTTCGTGAGCGACTTGGCCAGGACGTCGCGCGCCTCGGCGGCGCTCAGGCCCGAGACCAGAACGCGGCCCACCAGCGGATATTGGATCGTGCCGTCGGCTTGGACGACCGAGTTCTGGGTGAGCTCCGGGTGGCCATAAACGGAGATCGCGAGCTGGTCACCCGGATGGATGACCGCCGAGACCGTGGCCGGCGCGGGGAGTCCGGGCACCGACGGGGCGGCTGCGGCCGGCGGCGCCGCGGGAAACGGGTCCGTAGTCGAAGCCGGCTGCGGCTTCTCCTGAGCCGGCGCCGCGAGCGGCATCAGCGCGAGCAGGAGCGCGGCGGCCGCGGGAAGAGCACGGAAGCAATGGCGAGTCATCATGGCAATTCACCGGAATCGAGCGGAGCAAGGAAGTTCTGGATCGTCGCGGCGGTAGCCGTCGCTGCGGTACTGTTCTGGGCCGCCACCGACAATGCCGTGTACGAAGCAACGTCTCCGAGCGCGTTCTCGTGGCACGTGGTCGTGCGCAAGTTGTACAGCATCGCGGCCTTCGCGCTCGTCGGGTTCATCTGGGACAAGGCGCTGGGACCGACCGCGAGAGCCGGGCCGCGCGCGGCGCTCGCCGTGGCTGCATATTCAGCGGCGATCGAGATCGCCCAGGCGGTTCGCGGGTCGCAGGAAGGCATCGCATGGAACGCCGCGGACGTTCTGTGCGGCGCCGCCGGCGGGTGGCTCGGCGTCGTCGCGGGACGCATCAGACGCTCGCGTCGTAGAGCGTGAAGTGCTCTTGCTGTAGGGCGTCGATCGTCGTGACGCCGGCCGGGACGAGAATCCCGCCGGGCACGAGGTTGCGCCTGAACTCCGCGTGCAGCGCGTCGATGCTCAGACCGTTCGCAAAGCCGCCCTCGGCGGTCTTGAGCGCCAGCTGGCGCAGCGCGTTGTTGCAGATGTAGATCGTCGCCCCGCGCCGCAGCAGCGTCTCGACGGACGCGTCCTGGTTGTAGGGCGCGGCCTGGTCCGCGTCGTCGCGCGGATACGGCTTGGCGGCGTGCAGCCAGGGGTTGCCGCGGTCCGCGCCAGGCGCTTTCACCACGTCGTTGTTGTTCGCGAGCACCGCGGCGAGGTGGTAGCGCGACCACATCTCGTCGTTCACGCCTTGCGCGACGCCCAGGCCGTTGAGGACGGCCGCGGCGTGCAGCGTACCCGGGCCCTCGGCCCAGCCGAACTGGTAGCCGTTGAGCGAGTTGCGCATGTAGGCGAAGATCGCGCCGTTGTTGGCGCGCGGCGACGTGAACAGCTGCTTGTGCTTGGCCGGCGTGCGCGCGGTGGCGAGGAAGGTGTCGTACGAGATCACCGTTCCGTCGCCGGCCGCGAAGGCGGCGCTGCTGAGCGCGGTCGCGGCGCAAGCCGCCGCGATCGTCGCGGCGGCTGCGCTCAGAAAACTCCGTCGGTTCATGCTCACCTCACGAATCCTTTCGTGTAGCGTCTGTTGTCTGCCGATCCGTCGGCTAGGGGCAGGGCGGCGGTCCTACTACCGTTCCCGTTCCGGGCGTCACTATACCGCTGGTGCCGCCGCCGTGCACGAGGAACGGCAGGAGCGCTGCGAGCGGAAGCAGGTTGAGTCCGTGGTGGACGACCGCGACCGGCGGAATCGGGACGACGGGCGCGACGAGCGGCGTCGGCTCGAGGGGCGTGACGGCGGCGACGGTGGTCTGCTGCGGCGGCGCCGGCGCGGTGACCGCGGCGACGTGCGGCACGGGGAAGTTGCGGATCGCAGCCACGTGCGGAATCGGCCGGCGGATGACCGACAGATTTCCGCACTTCGCGGGCAGGAACAGCGCGATCACCTTGTCGTTCGAACGCAGATCGACCTCGACGCCCTTCTGGTTGGCCGGGATGATGACGTCGTGCAACACGTGCACTCTGCCGCCCGACGCCCAGGTCATCGCGTCCAGATGGCGCGGCACCGTCACCCAGTTCGGTTTGCCGACTTCGAGCGCGAGCCGGAATTGCTCGTACTGCTCGTTGGTCAGGCCCAGCGACATGCCGGCCTCGCGCATGATGCCCTCATTGCGCTTGAAGTTGTACTGAAGCTCCGCCGGATTCGTCGACTGTCCCATGACGGGTGCGCGTCCGAGCGTCGCGATCTCGATGGGCTGGGCCAGTGCCGGTAGACCCGTCATTGCGACGAGAAGTGCGGCAACTGCCGGGCGGGTGATCCACATCGTGCTACTCATCTCCTTACGAGGTTGTCTGATAGTTGCCCGTCGCTTGTTCGAGCACCACCGGCCCGCAGTCCCGAATCCTCCGGGACGAAGGTCCCTACGAAAACCCCGATGGGTCAAATCAGTACATCGCGAGCGTGCCGTCGACGCGCGCCTTGTTCACCGCGCGGACGAACAGCCACAGCGCGAGCGGCGTGAGCACGACGGTCGCGACCGCGAGCCAGATCGCGTCGCCGGCGACGCGATCCAGCGGCACGCCGGCCGCGGCGGCGCGAAATCCGTTCAGCGCGTGCGTGATCGGGAGGCACCATCCGATGAGCTGCAGCGCGACCGGCAGCGACGCGAGCGGGACGAAGACGCCGCCGAACAGGTTCGCGGTCGAAACCGACGCCCACTCGACGGGGCCCGTCTTCTTGATGACCATCGCCAGCGCGGCGGCGAGCACGCCGAGCGGCGACACGGCGGCGACCGTCAGCACCAGAAAAACGATCGACGTGAGGGGGTTGAGATGGGACAAGTTCAGCCCGAACAGCATCGCGACCAGGATGAACACGCCGGTCTGCATCGCCGTGAGCGCGAACGACCACACGCCCGACGACAGCACGAGCACCGGCAAGCTGGTCGGCGTCGCGAGCACCACCTCGAGCGTCCCCGTGAGCTGCCCGTCGCGAATCGCCTCGGCGAAGCTGTTCAGCGCCGCGGTCTGGAACCGCACGAACGCGAAGTTGATCGCCAAGAACTGGAAGTAGCTCGCCTTCTCGCCGCCCGCGCCGAACTTCGCGTCCGGCTGGATCAGCGTCGAGATGTACCACGCGATGATCACCTCGACCGCGATCGAGAGCCAGCCCAGCGCGAAGTTGCCGGGATAGGACAGCGCGACGACGGCGTCGCGCCGGAAGATCGCAGCGATTTTCGCCAGCGTCGACGCCGGCGCGATCTTAACCGCGGCCGCCATCGCTCATCACGTTCTTGAAGATGTCGATCGCCTCGGGATCGATCGGGCGGAAGTCGCGCAACGTCGACCCGTCCCACGAAACGGCCCGCATGAGCGCGCCCAGCGTCCCTTCGAGCGGCTCCATCTCCACGTGCAGGTCCACGCCGCGGTCCGATTTGACGATCCGCAGATCGCGAAAGCCCGGAATGGTCCGCGTGCGCGCGAGCAGGTCGTCGTCCACCTGATCGACGGTCACGCGATAGCGCGCGACGTTGCCGAGGTCGTGGTCGAGCTCGCGCGGCGGCCCGAGCGCAACGATGCGGCCGTTGTTCACGACGGCGACGCGGTCGCACACCTCCCAAGCCTCGTCGAGCAGGTTCGTGGCGAGGATGACGGTCTTGCCGGCATTCTCCACCAGATCGCGGCGGATCAGCTTGCGGACGTCCTCGGCGTGGACGGGGTCGACGGCGCGCGTCGGCTCGTCGAAGAACAGAATCGACGGATCCGCCAGCAAGGCGCGCGCCACCGTCATGCGGACGCGCATGCCGGACGAGAAGCCGCCGAGCCGGCGGTCCAGGTGCGACGTCAGGTCCACCAGCTCGACGCACTCGTCGATGCGCCGGCGGAGCTGTTTGCGCGACAGGCCCATCAGCGCGCCGAAGAACTCGAGGTTCTGGCGCGCGGTCAGGCGGAAGTAGAACGACCGCTCGTCGCTCGCGCACAGCGCGATGCGGCGCTTGGCCTCGAGCGGCTCGGCGGACACGTCGATCCCGTCGATCGTCATCCGGCCGCGGTCCGGCACGGTGAGCGTCGCAAGCAGCTTGAGCAGCGTCGACTTCCCGGCGCCGTTGGGCCCGAGCAGCCCGAACAGCTCGCCGCGCGCAACGCGAAGGTTGACGTCGAACAAAACTTGGCGGCGCGGCGGGTGATGGCCGGAGAGCGATCGGAGCATCGCGCCGAACCCGTGCGAAACGGGAAAGGACTTGTCGACGTGCTCCACCGTGAGCATGGCGTCCCTCATGGTCGTGTAGCATGTCCCCCGAAAAGCGACCGAGCTAACGCCGTGGCGAAGTGACGCCGCACGGGCGGTACAAGCGAGTTAGCGCGCGCCGCAAGCGGGTAGGTGAGTGAGGAATGCGCGTCGTTCACGTTTGCGGAGATTTGGGCTTGTACGGGGCGGAGAACGTGGTCGCTCTGCTCATGCAGCACACCTCCGAGCAAGACGTCGAGCTCTTCGCCATGACCGTGAACCG
>JAXDMB010000081.1:0-3659 GCA_034666325.1 Vulcanimicrobiota bacterium | reverse complement strand
GCGCCCGCGCGCGTGGCAACCGCATCGAAGCTCACGGTCGTCGAGCCGACGGTCGCGCGCCCGCCCCGCACGCCGAGCGCGGCGAGATCGCCGCTCAGCGGCACGACGACGTCGCGAAAATTCAGCCCGTTGATCGAGCCGGCGGCGATGCGCGCATTTCCGGCGACGGACGGCGCGCCGAGCGCTCCGCGTACCTTGACATCGGCATCGACCGCCGCGTCGGGATACCGCAACGGCACGTTGAAGCGGTGCGCGAACGACCCGACGTCCGCACCGCGCACGTGCGCGGCGACGTCGACGCGCGGCCGCGCGGCGAGGTTCGACACCGTGCCGCTCGCGTCGGCCACCGCACCGTCGTACGCGACGTTCGCGCGCTCGACCGAGAGCCGGCCCGCGGAGTACGCGCCGAACGCCGTCGCGGCGAGCGCCGCGCCGCCGTAGCTCGCGCCGCTCAGCGCGACGCCCGCCCGCGCGCGCGGATCGCGCTGCGTGCCGCTCACCGTGCCGACGGCCGCGAGACGTCCGCCGCGCAGCGGAACGCCCGCCCCGCGCAGCGCGGAGCCGTCGATGCCGCTCGCGCTCACGCGAACGCTCCCGCCGTTGCCGAAGCTTCCGTCCGCGACGACCGATCCGCCCGCCGCGTCGAGGCGCGCGGAGGACACGTCGACCGCATTGCCGCGCAACGCGACGGTCGCCGCCGCGCCGCGCAGGGGCACGCCCTGGACGCGCGCGTCGGCGAAGCGCGCGTCGGCGATCTGGAGAACGGTCTTGCCTTGGCTCGCCACGACGCTGACCGGCGCGTCGATGCCGCCGTGCGCGCGCACGCCGCGCAGGAACGGTGCGAGCCGGTCGAAGCTGCTGACGATGCGGCCGCGCATCGCGAACAGCGCGTCCGCGGTCGCGTACGCGCCGTCGCCGCGCAGGTCGCCGAGCGGCCCGTGGACGCGCACGCCCGTGACCGCGATGCCGCCCGGGTTGCGCCCGACGTGCGCGTCGGCATCACCGATCGCGAAGCCCGCGGCACGCGCGTTGCGCAGGTGCACGTTGCCGGAGACGTCGGACGGCACCGCGCCGTGCAGCTCACCGGCGAGATCGGCATCGAGCGTTCCGGATACGGCGGGAAGCGCGGCAACGTTCAGTCCGGGAAGATGCGTGCGCGCCGCCGGAAGCAGCACGAGATGGTGCGCGCTGACGATGCCGTCGACCACGTCGTTCGGACGGTCGTACGCGACGTGCGCGTAGAGCGACGCGCCGTCGGCGCGCGCGAGCGCGAGCGGGCCGATGCTGCCGATGCCGTCCGGCGTGAACGCGAACGGCGCGTCCAGCGTGCCGTGCGGCGCGTCGGCGGCGACCGTTCCGCGCGCGGCGAGCTTGTCGTCCGTGCCGGTCAAGTGCACGAGCGCGTGAACCGTCGCCTGCGGCAACAGGGCCGCGGCGTACGGGAGCGCATCGCCGGGCCCGTCGATCGTCGCGAGCAGATCCGTGCCGACGTGCTTGCCGAGCACGAGCGCGCCGTGCGCGCGCAGCGCGAGCGGCCCGTACCGAGCGCCGACGCCGACGACTTGGAAATCCTCGCCGCTGAAGGCAACCGAACCCGCCGCATCGTTCAGCACGTACGTCTGATACGCGACGCGCGGCGACGCGAACGTTCCGCGCACCACCGGCTTGTCGATCGGACCGTCGGCGCGCAGCGTGAACGCGACGTCGCCCGCGACCGGGCGGCGCAGCGACGCGTCGGAGATCGTCTTCAGGTTCGCGAGCGGCCCGCTTCCGGTGACCAGGAACCGCAACTGCGGATGCGCGAGGCCGTAGATGCCGCCAGTGAGATGCAGCGGCACGTCCGCGAGCGTCGCGTCGATCCCGGTCGTCGTGACGCCGTCGTCGTACACGCGCAGCGTACCGCGCGCATCACCGATCGGGACGCGTAACTGTGCCGCGAAGATTTTTCCGTCCGCGAGGTCCGCGGTGGCGCCGGTGTGCGTCACGGTCGTGCCGCCCGGCTGCATGAACCCGTACACGCGCGCGTCGACGTTGCGCAGCCGGCCGTCCACGATGTGGATCGCGTGCGTCGCCATCGCGAAGTTCACCAGCGGCCCGATGGGCAGCTCGTTCGCGTGCCAGTGCTGCGACGCGAAGCCGCGGTGGTGGTCGAAACGCGCGCGCCCGTGGAGCGGATAGGTGCGCGCACCGTCCTGCAGCGCCGCGTCGACCCGGTAGTACGCGGGATCGGCCGGAGCAAGGATCGCATCGACGTTCACGCCGGTGAGCGACTCACGCCGCTCGCGATTCGGCTCGACGAAGCGGTCGAGCAGCGCGATCTCGCCGTCACGCACGCGCACGTGCACGTCGATCGGCGTCTTGTCGGGCCGCGCCGGAGCGCCGCCGCCGCCGGGCAATGCGACGTTATATGTCCCGTCGGCGTGGTGGATCAGCGTTAGCCGCGGCCGCTGAATGTCGACGGCGTGCAGCCCGAACCGGTGAGCGCTGCCCGGCAGCAGATCGCGCAGCGAGAACGCAACGTCGACCCGGTCGGCGCTGAGCACCGGCTCGCCCGCGTGATTCCGCACGACCGGCGCGACGATCGAAAGCGACGACGCACCGACGCGCATCCGCTCGGAGCTGAGATCGTAACCGAGAGCGCCCACGGCAGCTCGAACACCGAAGGAGGCGACCGCGTCGTGCGCGGCGCCGACGGCGGCGCCCATGAGCGCCACGAGGAGTATGGCAATGAGGACCGGACGGCGGCGCATGCCTTCTTGTCGTTCCCAGCGCCCGCATTTCCGGGGCACCCCGAATGTAGGGGTATTTCACGCCAGGCCCGGGGGCACACGGCCGGACTGACGACCCGCGCAGAGAAGGTTCTCGCAATGGCGGCGCACGTGCCCTTTCGGCTCTATCTCGCCGCCTTTTCGGCGTTCGACGTGGCGGCGCAGATTCAAAGCGTCGCGGTGTCGTGGCAAGTCTACACGATCCGCCACAGCGCGTTCGATCTCGGGCTGGTCGGCCTCGTGCTGTTCGCGCCGTCGCTGCTGCTCGCGCCGATCACCGGATTGATCGCCGACCGCTTCGACCGGCGCGCGGTCGTGGCCGTCGCGTCGGTGCTGCAGATCGCGGCGTGCGCAGCGCTCGTGCCGTTGGCCGGGCGGCACGGTCCGGGCGCGCTCGCGACGACGCTCGGCGTGCTGGCGGTCGCGGGCAGCGCGCGCGCACTGCGCTGGCCCGCCGCGTCGTCGCTGCTCGCGAGCGTCGTCGCGCCGGAGGAATACATGCGCGCGAACAGTGCCGCGTCCGCGATCAGCCAGATCGTCAGGATCGGCGGTCCTGCGATCGGCGGCGCGCTCGTCGCGCTTGGCGCGTTGCCGGCGTACGGCGCAGCGGGCGCCGCGTTCGCCGCCGGCGCAGCGACGGTCGTCACGATCCCGCTGCTGCGCCGAGCGCGCGCGCCCGAACAGGTGTCGCGGCGCGACGTGTTCGCCGGCTTGCACTATTTGCGCGCGAAGCCCGTTCTCGCGGGTGCGATCACGCTCGACCTGTTCGCCGTGTTCTTCGGCGGCGCGACCGCGCTGCTGCCCGTGTACGCGGCGCAAGTCTTTCACACCGGCGCCGCGGGCTTCGGCGTGCTGCGCGCCGCGATCATGCTCGGCGCGAGCTTGTGCGCG
>JAXDMB010000080.1:0-6967 GCA_034666325.1 Vulcanimicrobiota bacterium | reverse complement strand
GGGCGCGACGTGTTCATCTGCATGCCGAGCGTCTGGGGCTGGTCGTTGAGGATCACCTTGATGTCGGCCATGGTCTTGAGCTGCTTGTAGAGCTGCGGCGACGCCTCGAAGATCCAGTCGACGTCGTGCGAGCGCAGCGCGTTGAGCGACGTGTTCTCGTCGGGAATCTCGCGGATCATGATGCGGCGCAGCTTCGGCTTCCCGCGGAAGTAGTCGTCGTTCGCGACGAGCTCGATGTGGTCGCCGCGCACCCACGACGCGAGCTTGAACGGCCCGGTGCCGATCGGCTGCTGGTTGAACGGAATCTGGTTGAGGTTCGGATACTTGGCGAGCAAGTGCTCGGGGATGATGCACACCGGGCTGTCGCTCTCGGCGAACACCGTGTTGACGAACGGCGCGAACTTGCTCTTGAGGTGGAACACGACCGTGGTGTCATTGGGCGTGTCGACCGACTTGACGTCCTCGTATCCCACGCGCTCGTTGACGTTGTTCGCGTTGTTCATCATCGCTTGCCACGTGAACTTGACGTCTTTGCTGGAGAACGGCGCGCCGTCGTGCCACTTCACGCCGCTGTGCAAGTGGTACGTGATCGTCAAACCGTCTTTGCTGATGCCGCCGTTCTCGGGCGTCGGAACTTCCGTGGCGAGGATCGGCACCGGCTTTTTGCTGGTGCCGTCGACCGAGACCAGCGTGTCGAACGAGAGCCGGTTGAGGAACCCTTCGGTCGTGTTCGCGGAGAGGATCGGGTTGAGCGTGTTCGGCGCGCGCTGGATCGCCACGCGGAGCTCACCGGCAACGGTTCCGGACGAGCTCGCGGAGCTCGATGTCGTGCCGATCGATTGATCGCCGACCTTCGTGCACGCGCTGACGGACAGCGCGCATGCCAGCGCGCCGATCACGAGATTACGCAAACCGGGTTCCCTCCTAACGGCGCTTCGCCGTCTTTTTCGCGGTCGTCTTCTTCAACGTTTTGCGAGCCGGCGCCGTGCGCGCGGCCGGTGATTTCTTGGCGGCGGCCTTCTTGGGCGCCGCCTTCTTCGCGGCCGCGCGAGCCGGCGTCGCTTTCTTCGGAGCCGCTTTCTTTGCCGGCGCCTTCTTCGCGGGCGCGGCCTTCTTGGCCGGCGCCGCCTTCTTCGCCGCACCGCGCGCGGGCGACGCCTTCTTGGCGGCCTTCACGGGCGCGTGGTTCTTGGCGGCCGCCTTCGCGGGCGCCGCCTTCTTGAGAACAGCGCCCTTCTTCGCGGCCGGGACCGGCTTCGCCGCAACCGGAGCGGACTTCGCCGCGGCCGGAGCGGGCTTCGCAGCGGCCGGAGCAGGCTTCGCAGCGGCCGGAGCAGACTTGGCCGCCGGAGCGGGCTTCGCAGGCGCCGGGGCGGGTTTGCCCGCGGGCTTCGTGAGAACGGACTTGGCCGCTGCCACCACGAGCTTCGCGGCGACGTTCGTCGCGGCGGCGACCACCTTCGCGGCTACGCCCTGCGATTCGTCGGGCTTTGCAGCAGCGGCGGCCTTCGGCGCAGGCTTGGCCGCAACGGGCTCAGCGGCCGGCGCCGGTTTGACCCCAACGGGCTCAGCGGCCGCGACCGGTTTGGCCGCAACGGGCTCAGCGGCCGGCGCCGGCACAGCATACGAATCTGCCGCCGCCGGCTCGTGCTCCGGTTCGGCCGGCGTCTCCGTCGGCTTCGGCTTTGCGCGGCTCTTGCGAACGCGCGCCGGCTTCGGAGCGGCGCCGTTCTGCGACGGGCTCGCCGCCAGCTCGGCGCCCGCACCCGCCCCGAGCTCGGAGCCCGCACCCGCGTCGGCGGGGCCGGGCGGGCCGGGTTCGATCGTACCGGGCGGAACAATGACCGGCTCCGGCACCGGCTCTCCCGGCGGCTTCACGGAAGCAGGCTTTGCGGATCCTCGTTCCGGTGCCGAAGCGACCGGCTCGGCCTCGACCGGCTCGACCGCGACCGGCTCGACGACGGCCGGTTCAGCCCGTTCGGACGCCGCCGGTGCGGTCGCTGCGGGGCTCGACGGCTCAGGTTCCGATGCAGTCGTAGGCTCAGAAGGCGCCGCTGCGTCCGGAGCATCCGCCGGCTGGTCGTGCGCCGGCGGCTCAGCGGTTGCGACCGAGGTTTCCGGGCGTTCCGGCGGGCGCTCGGGCGACGTCTCGGCCGGGCGGGCCGCCTTTGCCGACGGGCGCGCTTTGCGCACCGGCTTTGTCGCTTCGGCGGGCGCGGACTGGTCCGCCGCGGCGTGCGCGGACGGAGCCGGCTTTTGCGGCTCGGGAGCCGGCGCGGGTTCTGGGACGGGCTCCGGGTCCGGCTCGCGCACCACGCGCAACGCGACGCGGCGCAGGGTGCCTGTCACCGGGAACACGATCTCGTTGATGTCGAGCTGGTCGAGCACGTGCAGCACGACCTCGAACGCGCCGCCCTGGTCCTTGGGCGAGTGCGCGTCGGAGCCGATCGCGATCTGGACGCCGCGGTCCTTGGCTTTGCGCAGGAACCGCTTGTTGGCGTCGAGGTAGCGGTCTTTCTCGTCATCGCTGTGGTCGCGGTAGAAGAAGCGCGTGTTGAACTCCACCGCCATCCCGCGCGCCTCGGCGGCCGCGAGAACGCGGTCTTCGTACTCGCTCAGCTTCGCGTCGTCGGGCCAGTGCCCGAACACCGCGGGCACGAAGAAGTGGCCCACGATATGGCCGGGGAGCCGGTCGATCGCGTCGACCAGCGCGTTGACGTAGAGCTCCCACGTCTGCTCGGTGCCGACGACGTCGAACAGATCGCGGAACTCCGGGTTGTCGAACGGCCACGCCCAGTTCTCGCCGTGCACCGGGTGCGTGATGTTGATGAAGTGCACCGACCGGATGATCGCGTCGGGGCGCATCGCATCGACGATGTTCTGCGCGTCGGGGCGCGAGCGCGGGTCGTTGTCGACCTCGGCGCCGATGGAATAGCGCATGCCGCGCCGCAAGCCTTCGCTCACGACGGCCGCGTGCGCGACGTCCACGTTCGCGGTCTCGGCGGCGCCGTAGAGGTCGCCGGCTTGCGCGAGCTTGAGCGCGCGGCGCACGAGATTCACGGCGGCGGGATCTTCGAACGTGAGGTAGTTCATGTGGTCCGCGACCATCAAGAACCGCGGGTACCCCCGGCGGCACGCGTGATAGAACCACAGGAACAGCATCCGCGCCGTCAGCGGGAGCGGGCGTTCCTCGACGTACGGCTTGTGCTCGCCCTTGGCGTGCCCGTGCGTGTCGGGAATGGCGATGAGGCGCGGGTCGCGCTCGGTGTCGTCGTTCACGTTCTCGTCGTCCGCGGGGTGATCCACACCTTGTCGTCGTTGCGCGGCGCCGCACCGGCCGGCTTGGTGTCGAGCGATAGCGCGATCGCTTCGATCGCGGTCTCGAGCCCGCGCCGCATCAGATCGAGCGTCATCGACGGCGTCCGGTCCGCCCCCATCGCGAGCGCCTGCGCCGGAAGCGCGGGCACGTGCACGAACCCGGCGACGGCGGGCGGCGCGGAGCCCGCGGTGAGCGCGAGCGCTTCATAGAGCCACTGATTGCAGATGTACGTGCCGGCGCTGTTCGACACGTAGCCGGGGATGCCGGCGGCCGTCCAAGCTTCGATGATCGCCGCGAGCGGCAGCGTCGACAGGCGCGCATCCGGCCCGCCGGGCAGCACGGGATCGTCGGTGCGCATCGTGCCGGCCGCGTCCGGGATGGTGAAATCCAGGACGTTCAACGCCGCGCGCTCCAGCGCGAGCGACGGGCGCCCGGGCGCGTAGCCGACGCCGATCACGATCTCGGGCCGCTCCTCGCGCAGCGCCGCTTCGGTCCGCTGGCGCAGCGTGCGTGTCTCCACCGGAAGGACCCGCACCGCGACGGCTCGTCCGCCGATGACCCGGCCTTCGAGACTGCGCACGAGCATCTCGCTGGGGTTGACGGTGTGGGTTCCGAACGGCTCGAAACCGGTCAGCAGAACGTGCCGGGACACGAACCCGAGTTTTTCTTCGGCATAGGCAAGTAACCCTACGAGCGAACTGGTTGCCGCCCGCTGACATCACAAAAAAAGCCGCCCCCGAACGGGGCGGCGGACAAGTCTTCTGGTTTACGGATCAGCTCGGACTTACGTCCGGAGCCCTCCGATCATCGTGAGACATTGATTGGGACTGTCGCTAGTAACGATGACCACCTCCTCTTGTCCGCCTGTTAACCTTCGCTGATCTATCGTCTGAAGGGTCCGCGGACGTATCGTGAGGCAGCATTTCGCGAACGCTTCTCGCGTTCTCCTTCCGCGCCGCGCGCCCGAATGTGCGGTCAGCGCCGCGCCGGCTGGTAGCCTTCGAGCGCAAGAATGCGCGCTTTGACGTCGACGCCGTACACATACTGGTGCAGCGCGCCGTTCGAGTCCACGACGCGGTGGCACGGATACAGGAGCATCACCGGATTGCGCGCCATCGCGCGGCCCACGGCGCGCGCGGCGGACGGCTGGCCGAGCTTTTCGGCGACCCAGCTGTACGAGCGCACTTCGCCCGGCGGAATCGTCGCGGCGGCGCGCAGCGCCGACTGCTCGAACGGCGTGAGCTCGCTGATGTCGACCTTCTCGAGGTCGGTCTTGTGCGTGCGGAAGAACGCGGCGACCGTGTCGATCACCCACTGCGGCGCCTGCGACGGGATCAGTCCCCGGCCGAGGCGGCGCTGCAGCTTCGCGAAGACCGTTTCCTTGTCTTCACCGCGGTCGAGCGCGACGGCGGTGATCCCGCTGTGGCGAAACGCGACGTAGAGCTTGCCGACCGGCGAGTCGACGCTCGCGATCGAGTCGGGCGTCGCGATCTTCACCGTGGTCTTGATGTGGTCGAGGATCTTGCCGACCATGCTCTGCGGCGGGTCGACCGGGGGCAGGCAGGTGAGGCAGTACGCGATGCCCTCGTTCTCGCGGTAGATCTCCTGGCACTCCGGACATCCGCGCAGGTGGGCCATGACGTGCTCGCGCTGGGGCTCGACCCCCTCGCGCATCTCGTCCCACAAACGTTCGACGTCGCAGCAGCGCATGGGTTATGACTCCTCTTCCTCGGTGGCGGCGGGACGATCGTTCGGGACGATCCGCCCGACTTGGGGCCCGAGGATACGGCGAAGGATCCGCACCGCCCGATGGACGTGGGATTTCACCGTGCCGATCGGCTGGTTCAGGATCTCGGCGATCTCGGGGTGGCTCCGGCCTTCGATGAAGCGCAGCGTCGCGGCGGCGCGCAGGTGCATCGGCAGCTGGAGCAAGGCCTGCTCGACCAGGATCATGTCGGCGGCCCGGTCGACGATCTGCTCGGGCTGGTCGGGGCCTTCTTGGGTCTCGTTGAGGAGTGCATCGGGGTCGGCCAGCGAGTCGAGGGCCACGTTGGTGGGCCGTTTCGACCGCAGGCGGTTCCGGGTGACGTTCAGCGTGATCGTGTAGAGCCAAGGCTGCAGGCGCAGCTCGGCGCGCTGCTGCTGGTCCATCTTGGCGAGCGCCCGGTAGGCGCGCACGAAAGCGTCCTGCACGATCTCCTCGGCGTCTTCGCGATTGCCCGTCATGCGGAGCGCGAAGCCGTAGAGACGGCGCTGGTAGTCGTCGACGATCAGTTCGAACGTCTCGGGTCCCGGAACGGGGTGCGACACCGTCGCCGGTGCGGTCACGCGGTAGTGGTCTCCGATGATCGGTGCTGCGAGCGCACTCATCAGGGTCCTCAACCGGACTCCGACGAGCGCCGGTTGCGCGGTTTCCGTATAGCTTGGGTGTTCCCTCGCTGCCGGGCCCTACGCCAGCCGCGCCTACGTTCGAGAAGGAACCGGGATGATGCGGGCCGCTTGTCGCCCGTCCGCGGTGTGGATCGAGCGCGCGTAGACGATCGACACGGGCGCGCGGTGCGCCGAGTCGTCCAGGTTGCCGTCGATCGCGAGGGTCGCGTCGAGCGCGAGCAGCAGCGCCGAGCCGTAGGCGTAGTATGCCGTGCCGGTCATCGTGATCGAGCCCGCGAGCTGCATCGCGGGGCGGTCGGGAAGCGCCCCGTGCAGCGGCCCCTTCGCGTCGAACGCGATGCCCATCGCGCGGCGCCCGCCCACCAGCGCGTCCGGCAGGCGGCGCAGCGTGCCGTGCAGCGTCGCGCCCGTCATCGGCGACGGAAAGTCGAACGGCACCGCCCGCTTGACGTGAGCCAGGTCACGCATCGTCGGCGCGTCGAGTTGCACCGCGAACGGCTGGTTGAGCACCGTGAGGTAATCGGGATCGTTGCCGGGACCGTCTTTTTGCTCGCCCGAGGGAAGCAGCGTCGAGGTGAACGAAGCGCGCTGATGTTGCTTTCCGCCGTCCCCTTCGCGGTCGTACTCGACGCGCGCAATATAAGTCGTCGTACGGCCGCTGCGCGTGATCGTGAGCCGTTGCATGCCGCGATAGACGGTCTCGCTGCGAACGTCGCTGTTCCCGGCTCGGAACGAGTCGCGCCCTTCCACCGCGTAGGCCTGCTCCGCGCGAGCGCCCGCGGCGGACGCCGCGACGGCGGCGAGGAGCGCGAGCGTGCCGGCGACGGCGCGGAAAGTCATCTGGGGCCTCGGACGGACGATTTGGTTGGTTTTACGTTCCCGGTTTATGGTACTACGGAAACGTGCCGATACGGATGTTGAGTTGCTGAATCGCATCCGCGGCCGGATCCTCGCTTTGGTCGTCGCACTCTCGGTCGTCATCGGCGCGGGCGCGCCGGTGCGCGCCGGCGACGGTTTGACGCTCAGCCCGTCGCTCAACGCGAAGCTCGACGTGCTCTACCGCAGCGCGTACGACGAGACGATCCAGCGGCACGCGCTCGCCCAAAGCGACGGGACGACCTACGTTTCGACCGGCGACATCGCGGCGCAGTGGCTGCGCGACTCGAGCGCGACGGTGCGGCCGTACATCGGGCTGTCGGTGCACGACCCCGACGTGCGGCGGACGCTGCGCGGCGTGATCGCGCGCCAAGCCAAGTA
>JAXDMB010000079.1:0-3158 GCA_034666325.1 Vulcanimicrobiota bacterium | reverse complement strand
CACGCGCTAGACGCATCGTAGACGTCGCCGCCATTGGCGGGCCGCATGCGATTCGCGTCCGTCTTCCGGAGCCGGAGTAGTCATGCAATCCTTTCGTTCAGCGCTGGCCGCGCTGACGTGTGCCGGGATCGCCGTCGTGTCGACGGCCGCTCCCGCCCGCGCCGACGTCGTCGGTGTCGTGCGCGGCACGCTGACCCGTGCCGACCACCGGCCGCTGGCGCACGTCACCGTGACGCTGGCCGGCGACCGCATCACCCAGACCGCCGTGACCGGCGACGACGGCCGGTTCGCGTTCGCGCGCGTACCGTTCGGCCGCTACACGGTGCGCGCGACGGCGCCCGACGGCGCCGCGTTCGCCACCCTTGACGTCGCGACCGATTCGATCGTGGACGTGGCGCTCGTCGCCGCGCCGGTGATCGGGCGCGCGAGCGGTACCACCACGAGCGTGCGCGGCACGCCGGTGTCGGAGAACGCGTTCGGCGCGCGCCGGCTCGCGGCACTCCCGCGCAACGACCGCCTCGACGCGATCGTGGAACAGGTTCCCGGCGTCGTGCGCTTCTCGTACGACGAGCCGGTCGCGCACGGCTTTCACGGCCTCAGCTACGAGCTCGACGGGGCGCCGCTGCCGCAGTCGACCAGCTCGAACTTCGCGCAGCTGATCGACCCGCGCAACGCGCAGGCGGTCGAGATCTTCACCGGCGCGTTTCCCGCCGAGTTCGGCGGCTCGCGCCAGGGCGCGATCGTGAACGTGGTCAGCGGCGGCACCGAGCAGAACGGCTCGGGCGGCGCGCTGACGCTGGGCGCCGGCGAGCTGGGCTCGTCCGACGCGCGGCTCGTCGAGCACTTCACCGCGGGGCACGCGCAGTTCTCGCTCGCGCTCAACACGCAGCGCAGCAACCGCGGCATCGACGCGCCGTCCAAGACGGCGGAGCACGACGCGTCCGCGACGTCCGACCAGTTCCTGCGCATCGCGCTGCCGATGGGCGAGCGCGATCTGCTCGCGGCGGACTTCTCCAGCCAGTACGCGAGCTTCCAGATTCCGATCAACACCGCGTTCGCGAGCAACTCCCCGTACGTCGCGGTCGCCGGAACGGACGACGTTCAGCGCGAGTACGACCGCTTCGCGAGCCTGTCGTTCACGCACACGTCCAAGGACGGCAACGGCTACGTGCGGCTCGTGCCGTGGATGCGCTGGAACCGCGTGGCGTACGACGGCGATCTCGACAAGGACGTGCTCGCGAACGTCGTGGCGGACGACGGCTCGCTGACGCCGCAGAACGGTCTGCGGCAGGACCGCGTCGCGACCTACGCCGGACTGCGCGCGTCGGCGTTTCGCGCGAGCGACCGCCACGCGGTGAAGGCCGGCATCGACCTGCAGCAAGAGAATCTGCGCAGCAGCGCCCTCATTCGCATCGCGGGCGCGCCGGACTTCTTCGACAACGTCGCGGCGAAGGGCACGCAGACGGGCGCGTACGTGCAGGACAAGTGGACCGTGAGCCGCACGCTCGCGATCAACGCGGGCCTGCGCTACGACCACAGCACCGGCTACACGGGCGGCTCGCAGCTGAGCCCGCGCCTGGAGATCAACGACGAGATCGCGCACGGCACCGTGCTGCACGCGTACGTGGGCCGCCTCTACGCCGCGCCGAGCCTCGAAGACGTGCGCCGCGACGCAGTCGTGACGCAGACCGCATCGACGGCGGCACCGGTGTACGATCTCAAACCGGAGCGCGACACGTACGTCGAGCTGGGCATCGCGCGCACGTTCCGCCCGGGACTGCGCGGCTATCTGAACCTGTTCGACCGCACCGCGGTGAACGTGCTCGACACCACGCAGCTCGCGAACACACCGCTGTTCGCGGTGTTCAACAACGCGATCGGGCGCGACCGCGGCATCGAGGCGCGGCTGGACGCTGCCTCGGCACGCGTCGACTCCGGCGTGTCGCTGACGTACCAGCGCGCGGAAGCGGGTGGCGTTTCCGGCAGCACGTTCCTGTTCGCGCCGGACGCGGCCGGCGACCTGACGCTGCAGCCCGAAGACCACGACCAGCGCTGGTCGGCGAACGCGTTCTACACGCGGCACCTCGGCGGCGACCTCAAGACGTTCGCGACGCTGCAGGCGGAGTACGGCACCGGCTTCCCGACGGAGTTCGAGAGCGGTGAAGGGCGGCTGCCCGCGCACTGGATCGTCGACGCATCGCTGGGCCGCTCCGCCGACCGCGCGGCGAAGCGCTTCGGCTACACGCTCTCGGTCGACAACCTATTCGACCACCGCTACGTGATCAAGGTGAACAACGGCTTCAACACGACGCAGTGGAACGCGCCGCGGCGCATCGTGCTGCGCGTGACGGCCCCGTGGTGACCGCGGCCCGGTTCAGCCGCGAGGTGCGCGTCAGGCGTTGAGCCGGCGGGGATCGCCGCGGTCGCTGCGCACGGCGTCGACGAGTTTGGTCGCCTCGCGCAGCGCTTCGCCCAGCGACGGTGCGGCGCGCGCGAGCGCCCGCACCGTTCCCGCGGACAGAACGATCGCGCTGACGCCGAGCAGGATCGCGGGGACGCCGCGCACGCGGACGTCGCCGACGCGAATGCTCGAAGCGCGCAGGATGCGGGCCGGATCGAAGCGTGCCATAGGGGCGGGTGCGCCGGGCCGTCCTGCGAATCCTCGGGCATGACCCAGTCAGCAGCGTTCACGTGGGACGTCCCCGCCGGCTTCAACTTCGCGCGCGACGTCGTTGACGAGCTCGCGCGTGAGGACCGGCGCGGCCTGCTCTTCGTCGACGCGGCGGGCGCGCGGCGCGACTATACGTTCGCGCAGATCTCCGAGCAGTCGAAGCGCTGGGCGGCAGTGCTGCGCGACGCCGGCGTGCGAAAGGGCGACCGCGTCGTGGTGGTGCTGCCGAAGATTCCGGACTGGCTGTTCTGCATGACCGCGCTGCTGCGCATCGGCGCCGCCGCGGTGCCCAGCGCGGAGCAATTGCGCGCGAAGGACTTGCTGTACCGCGCGAACCACAGCGGCGCGATCGCGGTCGTCGCCCACGCGAGCAACGCGGCGGAGTTCGACGCGATGCGCCCCGACGCCCAGACCGTGAAGACGTATCTGATCGCGGCCGGCGAGCGCGACGGCTGGACCGCGGTGGACCCGCTGCTCGCGAGCGCGC
>JAXDMB010000078.1:0-7526 GCA_034666325.1 Vulcanimicrobiota bacterium | reverse complement strand
GTCCACGATCACGGTGGTGTTCGTGTCTTGAAGGTAACGCGCGAGCCAGCGAGCCAGCGAGCTCGTGCGCTGACCGCGTTCGGCCGCTCGCGCGTACGCGCTCGTGAAGGCCAGTCGAGCCCCCGGTGCTACTCCACGGAGCGACTCGCACAACAGGCGCACGACATCCCGAAACGTTGGTGCGCCGGTCGCGAGATCGATCACCACGGCGCAATTTCGCGCCGCGAACTCGCGAAGCAGCGTGCTCTTTCCGAAGCCCGCGGGCGCGACGACGATCGCCAACGGGTTGCGGGCGGCTTCCGCCAGCCGGCTCAGCGCCTTCTCCGAGCAGGAGCGTAATGCGGAATCGCCTCGCGCTGAATCGCGAGCCGTCGTCAGCGCCTCACGCACCTCGCGTCCGCCGCTCCATGGCCTACCTGCCTCCATGACCTTGGTCCCGTGACCTTCGTCCCCGGGATTCTAGCAGACAGGTTCCCCGGAGATGGTACGCTGGCGCGCTCTTAACGAAGGCTTGCCAAACTGCCCGGCAGCAGATCAGCCGCCCGTATAGCCCGCCTTCACCGCCTGCATCCCGACGTAGTACGCGACGAGGATCAGGACCGAGGACACGCCGGTCACGACCAGGGCGTTGCGCGAGCCCGGATCGCGGCGGGCGATCGCGTTGGCCGCCATGTAGCCGATCCAGCCGAGGACCGCGAGCGCCGGATGGTACCACGGCACCTTCGCGCCCTGGACCATCAGCACGATTCCGACCACGATCTGCAGCGTCACGGCATACAAGGTGAAGCGGCGTCCGGGGCGGCGCCATACCGCCCCCAGCGCCAGCGCCGCGACGAGGTACGCGACGTACACGTGGATCGTCAGAGTGTTCACGCGGATGCGGTGCTAGGGCGCGATCAGCGCGTAGCGCACGCGGAAAGGGAACTCGTCGCGCCGTGTCGCGCAAGGACGGACGTCGTCATGAGGCTCCCCTTTCTTGGACAAATGGTGAACGGTTCGGGTACCGCTCGCACCCGGCGCCTTCCTTCCGCCCGCAGGATAGCCTCCGCGCCGCCGAAACGCTTCGGAAACCAGTGCACGATGAATCCATAGCCCCCGCCCGGCCCTTGCGCCGCGACCGGTCCGAGACGCTGCTCGCCTATGCGGAAGCGTTGGCGCGCGTCGCGGCGAGCGGCGGAGGCGCGCAGGCGCTCGCGGCACACCTTGCTGCAGCCATCGACGCGGCGGTGCTGGTGGAGGACGCGCAGTGGCGCCACGTGGCCGTCGCGGGAACCGGCGAGCGCGCGATCCCGCCGTCGGTGCGCGATCTGCTTCCGAAAGACGCCGACGGGGACGAGCCGGTGCCGCTCACCGCGCCGGCAGACTCCCATGCGCGCGCGTATCCGGTGCGCGCCGGCGAGGCGCGGCTGGGCTGGCTTTCCGTGTTTCCGAACGGCGCGCGCATTCCCGAGGAGCGCGCCGGGCTGATCCGCCTCACGGCGGCGCAAGTGGCGGTCGAGCTCTCGCGCGACGCCGGCGGCGGGCGCGGGCGGCGGCGCGGCTTCTGGGACCGGCTGCTGGCGCGCGCGTACGAAGATCCGCTCGAAGCCAAGGAAGACGCGCAGGCGCGCGGCATCGCGCTCGCCCCGGGCTACGTCGCGGTGGCGGTGGAAGGCGACGGGCTCGACGAGACCGTCGCGACGCAGCGCAACGCGGAGATCCGGCGCGTCTGTCTCGACACGCTGGGCACGCGCACCGGCGACGTGGTCGTGGTGGAGCGCGGCGGCGGCTTCTTCTTCCTCGTGCCGGCGCCGCTCGAAGTCGACGCGGCGAACGCGCGCACCGCGGCGACGCTTATTCCGCGCGGCGTGCAGCGCGCCGGGCTCGACGTGAAGATCGTCGGCGGCGTCGGGCGGCACGCCGAGATGCTGCACGTCGCGCAGAGCGTCGACGAAGCGCGCGAAGCGATGATCATCGCGCGCCGCATGTTCGGCGGCGGCCGCGTGATGCCGTACGACGGTTTGGGCGTGTATCCGCTGCTGCACCGCACCGGTGCGACGCGCGAGGACTGGCGCGCGTTCGCGACGCGCGTTCTCGACCCGCTGCGCGCGTACGACGAGAAGCACCAGACCGAGCTCGTGCGCACGCTGCAGCTCTTCTTCGACGTGGGACAGAACATCAAGGAGGCCGCGGCCCTGCTCAACGTGCACCGTCACACCGTGTTCTACCGGCTGCGCCAGATCGGCGAGATCGGCCGGCTCGATCTCGATTCGCCGCACGACCAGCTGACCGTCCGGGCCGCGCTCGCCGTGGACGCGCTCGACGGTTGATGCTCACGACCGTGAAAGACTCCGCAGCCGCTCGCCGCGCGGTGCTCGCAACCGCCAAGGAGCGCGGAGTGCGGTGGGTTCGGCTCGCCTTCGTCGACGTGCTCGGCATTCAGAAGAGCGTGTCGATTCCGGCGAGCGAGCTCGAGGACGCGTTCAACGGCAAGGTGACCTTCGACGGCGGCTCGATCGACGGGTTCGTGCGCGGCGAAGAAGTCGACATGATCTTGCGCCCGGACCCGGCCACATTCATCGTGCTGCCGTGGGTCGAGCACGGCGAAGTGGAAGCGCGGATTCTCTGCGACATCGCGATGCCCGACGGCACCGCGTTCGAGGGCTGCTCGCGCACGACGCTCAAGCGCGTGCTCGAAGACGCGGGCGACGTGCTGCAGGCGGTTCAAGCCGCGCTCGAGGTGGAGTTCTACCTGTACGAGCTTGCGGCGGACGGAACGCCCACCACGCGCACGACCGACGCCGGCTCGTACTTCGATTTCTCGGCGAACGATCGCGGGCAGGAAGCCCGCCTCGACATGAGCGTCGCACTCGAAGCGATGGGCATTCCGATTTCGAGCGCGCACCACGAGCACGGCGCCGGACAGCACGAGCTCGATCTCGCCGCGTCCGGCGTGCTGACGATGGCGGACCGGCTTGTGACGGTGCGCGGCGTGGTGCGGCGCATCGCCCAGCGGCACGGCTTGCACGGGACGTTCATGCCCAAGCCGCTCGAGGATTCCGCCGGCAGCGGCCTGCACATCTACTTCGCGCTCGGCGACATCGATGAAGCGGTGCGCCTGCACGCGATCGCGGGATTGCTGGAGCACGCGCCCGGTTTCACCGCGATCTGCAACCCGACGGTGAACTCGTACAAGCGGCTCGTGGCCGCGTGGGACGCGCCCGTGTACACCGTGTGGTCGCACCGCAGCGCGAACGCGCTCGTCCGCGTGCCGCAAGCGTTCGGCAGCGAGCCGCCGCTGCTCGAAGTGCGCAGTCCGGACGCGTCGTCCAACCCGTATCTCGCGATGGCGGTGCTGGTGGAAGCGCTCGCGGACGGCATTCGCACGCGCAGCCTCCCGGGCGATCCGTTCACGGGTTCGACGTACGAGCTCGGCGACCGCTACCGCGCGGAGCACGGCATCCGGCAATTACCGAAATCGCTGCGCCAGGCGATCGCGGCGCTCGACGAGGACGTGGTGATCCGCGGCGCGCTGGGCGACCACATCTACCACGCGTTCCGCGACGCAAAGCTGGCAGAGTACGAACGCTACCGCAAAGCGGTCCACCCGTGGGAGCGCGAAGCGTACCTGCGCACGTTCTGATTCGCGGCGCTTCGCGCGCGAATCTTCGGCATGACCCGCGTTCGACGCGGGTCAGCCTTCCTGGGCGGGTTTCACGCGCTCGAAGCGGTGCAGCTTCTTGATGACCTCGTTCACGAAACGGCCCATTGACTCCGCGGCGCGCAGCTCTTGGAACGTTGCGGGCGGTACGCCGAAGTAGCGGTAGACGCCGCCGCTCGTGAACTCGATTTCCAGCGTGCTCACGTTCGGATCGTAGTCGAGCCAGACGATGCTCTCGCTGGTTACGTACTCCCGCGCCATCTCTTCGTGCGCGCGGGCGCGTTACGCGTCCGGGTGTTTTTGTACGTAGTCGATGTAGACCGGGCGCATCGCGTCCATCAGGCTCGGGTCTTGTTTGACCGCGTCCAGTACTTCGTGGCGCGGGTGCAGGATGTCGCCTTCGGCTTGCGCGACGTTGCCTTCGGCGGCTTCCGCGACCGGGAGCAGCTGCAGCAAGTCCCAGAAGAACTTCACGTCGAGGTGGCGTTCCGCGTGGCGGAACGCGCGGTCGTGCAGCTCTTTGGAGCTGAGGCGGTCGAGCTCTTCGAACGTCATGCGCGGCACACGACCTCGAGGCGGTTGCCGTCCGGATCTTCGAAGAACGCCGCGTAGTACGACTCCGTGTACTCCGGGCACGCGCCGGGCGCTTCGTACGCGCGCGCTCCGGCGTCGCGGGCGATGGCCGCGATGCGGTCGACGTCGTCCGGCGTCGGCGCCGTGAACGCGAGCCGGGTGGCGTTCGCGACGTGCCCCGCTTCCTCGGACACCACGATCACCTCGCGCACCGCGCGATCCTCGAGGCGGTAGTACAGCTGGGCGCCGTCGGGCTGCGTCTTTCCCCGAAAGCCGTACGCGCGCAGGAACGCGTCGTAGAACGGCCGGCAGCGCGTGACGTCCGCGACGCGCACATCGACGTGATCGAACACCATCATGCCGCGCGCTTTCGGCCGTGCTCGCGGCGCTCCTACGAGCGGCTGTTCGTCTGCGCGGGTGCGGGCGCGGGCGCTGGGCGGGCGTTCGTGCGCACCGAGTACTGGATCGTGACGCTGCGCGGGGTCAGCGGGTTCGCGGGCTGCACCGCGACGCCGCCGCCGGCCAGCGGCAGCCGGTAGCCGTACTGCGTGGTCCAGAAGATGCCGGAGTCGACGTTCGTCAGGTTCGAGATGAACGCCGTGAGCGTTCCGCGCGCCAGCGCGCGCGACACGCCGGCATTCACTTGCGTGTACGCAGAATCAGTATACCACGGGCGTCACGAGCCGGAGGAGTGGAGGGACTGCGCCGCTGCTTCGCGGCGCAGCAGCTCCCAGGCTAGGCGAACGTCCGCGCGGGTCGTGCGTTCGTTGCCGATTGCCATGCGCAATACCACGCGGCCGTGCAGGCGGGTCGATGACAGGAACACCTCGCCCGTCGCGTTCACGGCGTCCATGATCGCCGTGTTCAGCGCGTCGGTTTGCGCCGAGTCTTGCGACGCGTCCGGTGCGTAGCGGAAGCATACGACCGAGAGCGGGTGCGGTGCGGCGATCTCCCAGCCCGGCTCTTCTTCTATCCATGCTGCGAGCTCTTGCGCGAGCGCGATGTGGCGCCGGATGCGCTCTTGCATGCCGCGCACGCCGTACGTGCGCAGCGCGAACCACAGCTTCAGCGCGCGGAAGCGTCGGCCGAGCTGCAGGCCGTAGTCCATGTAGTTGTGCACGTCCGTTTCGGGCGTCACCAGATAGTCCGCGACGAGGCTGAACGTGCGGCGCAGCAGCTCGCGGTCGCGCACGTACAGCACCGACAGATCGACCGGGACGAACATCCACTTGTGCGGGTTCACCACGATCGAGTCGGCGTCGTGCGCGGGATCGAGCAGCCAGCGGAACTCCGGCAGGATCGCCGCGGGGCCTCCGTATGCCGCATCGACGTGCAGCCACACGCCGCGCTCACGCGTCACCGCGCGCACCGCCGCGACGGGATCTGATGATGTCGTCGACGTCGTGCCGACCGTCGCGACCGCGCACATCGGACGGCGCCCGTGCGCGAGGTCGTCGTCGATCGCTTGCGCGAGAGCGTCCGGTCGCATCGCGAACGCGTCGTCCACCGGGATCTTCACGACGTTGTCGCGCCCGACACCCAGCGCGATCGCGCCCTTCTCGATGTGCGAGTGCGTGTGCTCGGTGACGTACACGCGCAACGCCGGAAGATCCGCGCGCCCCGCCATGCCGCGCGCGCGGATGTCGAGTCCGAGCGACTCACGCGCCGCCGCGAGCGCGGTGAACCCGCCGATGGACGCCGTATCGTACACGATGCCGTGGAACGCCTTCGGAAGACCGAGCATGCGGCGGAGCCAGCCCAGCGTCACGTCCTCGAGCTCCGTGGCGGCGGGGGAGGTGCGCCACAACATGGCGTTCACGTCGAGCGCGGCGGCGAGCGCTTCCGCGAGCACCGTCACGCGCGCGGCACTGATCGCGAAGTACGCGAAGAAGCGCGGGTGGTTCCAGTGCGTGATCCCGGGAACGATCAGCCGCTCGAAGTCGCCGAAGATCTGCTCGAACGGCTCACCGTCCGCGGGCGCCTCGGTCGGCAGCGCCGCGATGAGATCGCCCGGCCGCGACTTCGAGAGCACGGGATACCGGCCGGGGTCGCGGTAGTAGTCGTCGATCCACGCGGCTACGCGGTCGAACGCGGCGCGGAACGCGGGGTCGGCGTCGCTGGGCAACGGAGCGGCGTCGAAGCCGGCAGGTGTCATTCGGCGGAGATCGGCGACAGCACGATCTCGGCGATTTGGTCGATGTAGAGCGTCACGCCCTCCCCGGCGCGGACGCTGAGTACGCTGACGCTTCGTTCGGTCGGCAAGTCCGTGCGCAGCCCGCCGTTCCGGGTCGCTCCGTCGAGCAGCCGGACGCGCCCGTCCGCGGCGGCGAAACGGCGGAGTGCGGGGCCGTCGAAGGCGCACGCCCGCGTGCCTTCCGGCGGAACGGCGCGTCGCTCGGTGCCGAGGCCCGATGGATGCCTCGGGCGGGGTCCTCGTTCCGGCGCCCCGAAACCCGCGCGATATCCCGCGCACAGGAGCCCGTATGAAATACCGCACGCTTCCGAACACCGGCGTCACCGTCAGCGAGGTCGGGTTCGGCCTTTGGACGACCTCCACCGGATGGTGGGGCGAGAAGACCGACGACGACGCCGTGTCGATGATGCACGAGGCGCTCGACCTCGGCATCACGACGTTCGACGCGGCCGACACGTACGGCGACGGGCGCAGCGAGGTGCAGCTCGCGAAAGCGTTCGCCGACAAACGCGACAAGGTCGTGTACGCGACGAAGTTCGGTTACGACTGGTACAACCACTCGGGCGAGCGCAAGGGCCAGAACGAGATCGAGCAGGACTTCTCGCCGAAGTTCGTGCGCTATGCGCTCGAACGGTCGCTCGAGCGGCTGCAGACCGATTACATCGACGTGTACCAGATGCACAACGCGCGCATGGAGCAGGTCAAGGACGGCACGCTCATCGAGCTGCTGAACCAGTTCAAGAACGAAGGCAAGATACGCACGTGGGGCGTCGCGCTCGGGCCCGCGATCGGCTGGCTGTGGGAAGGCGTCGAAGCGGCGCGCGTCAACGCGCCCGTCGTGCAAATGATCTGGAACATGCTCGAGCAGTTCCCGGGCGACCAGATGGTGGAGGCGGCGAACGAGTTCGGCACGGATACGACGTACTTCATCCGCGTGCCGCACAGCTCCGGAATGCTGGAAGGCAAGTACACGAAAGACACGGTGTTCCCGCCGACCGATCACCGCAGCCACCGCCCGCGCCAGTGGCTGATCAACGGCATCCAAAAAGTCGAGACGCTGCGCTTTCTGGAAGAACCGGGCCGCACGCTAGGACAAGCCGCGATCCAGTGGCTGCTCGC
>JAXDMB010000077.1:0-7017 GCA_034666325.1 Vulcanimicrobiota bacterium | reverse complement strand
TACTTGGGCAGCGCGGTGTAGAGGCCGTTGGTGCCTTGCAGCACGTCGTGGAACGGTCCGATCAGCTCGGTTTCGGGCGGCCCCGCGATCTGCGTCGGAGCGCTGCGGCCGTAGAGCGGATAGAGGCGCAGCGGTGCGAAGCCGAGCGCGTTACCGTGCTGGCTCTGCATGCGCGCCCAGACGCCCGCCGCCATCGGCGAGGCGAGGCTCGTGCCGCCGGTGATGTACTCGGTGCCGGCCTGCCACAGCAGGGCACCCGTCTCGATACCGGCGTCGTACGCGACGTCCGGAACACCGCGGAAACTATAGCCGACCGGCGTCGTCCCGACGGGTTGGACCGGGGACTCCCAGTACGGCGAGTACTCGAACTGGCTGACCCCGCCACCGCCTGACTGCCATGCCTGCTCGCCGAGATACGTGCCGTCCACGTTGCTGAAGAGATCCGTGCCGCCGACTGCGACCGCGTATGGCGAGGATGCGGGATATTCCACGAGCGGTGCGCCGCCGACGCCGCCGTTGGGCGGAACGCCCGCGACGCCGCAGTACGCGCCGGTGTCGCCGGTCGAAGCGAAGAACGTCTGGCCTTGCAGCGCGGCCTCGACCAGGATCATGTCGCCGGCGAGCATGTCGCCGGACTGGTACGGGAACACTTCGCAGCCGCCGACCGACGCGTTCATGACCGGTGCAAGGTCGTCGCTCGCCCAGCGGTTCATCGCGAGGACGAGGTCGCTATACGCGAGCGACGGCACGTTGTAGAGATCGATCTGTTTGAGGTTGAACGCCATACCCTGCGTGTAGGTCATGTCGAGGGTCCACTCGGTGTTGCCGGACGTGTCGCTCGACGGCGTTCCGACGTGGACGGTGTTGATCGCGACGTACGGCATCCCGAAGTTCGTCTCGTTCGAGCGCAGGTCGGTGATCGCGGCGCTCACGTCCCCTGCCGTAAAGATCGCGACCTCGGTGTTCGTCGCGGGCGGCGTGCTGCCGACGTCGTACGCGATGCTGAACGATGCTGGGTCGTAGAAGCGCGGGCAGACCGGCGTCCCGGTCGCCGTGTCCACGCCTTTCGTGCACGCGGTCGGCTGAGGGTTCCCGTTGCCGTCGAAAACGCCCGGGCGCATCCCGGAAACCGCTTTGGTGGCCGGATGCACTTGCAAGCCCGGGAAGTTCGTCAGGCCGAGCACCGCGACGACGTTGCCGCCGAGTGCGCTCGGGACGTACGCCGGCTGCGTATTCGAGAAATAGCTCTTGCCGTTGACGTTGAACCCGTGCAGCGACGTGTTGAACGCCTTCTCCACCACGGCCGCGCTGCCGGTCGCGGTCACGAGCATCTTGTTCGGCGCGGCGGTGACGGCGGTGAAGCCCTGGGCCTGTAGATACGACACGGCCGCCGACACCTGTGCCGGCGACGGGGCGTACTGACTGATGAAGGCGTCGCGCGAGAGGCGCTGGCCGGCCGCGACGGCGGCTTTGGCGCCGTCCGCGTCGCGCATCTGGAGCGCGAGGACGACGTTCACGTTTCGCGCCCGGTCGAGCTGGCCGAGGTCGCTCGCGTTCGCAAGCGCCAGCGCGCCGGTGCCGGTGGTGGCCCACCCGGCCGGCGCGGCGGCGACCGATTTCGGGCGCGTGGTGCGGGCTCCCATCGTGCTGACGGAGCCCGCCGCCGTCATCGGCGCTCCGGCCCGTGCGACGGGGGGAAGGCTCGAGCCGCCGTGGCTCGAGCACGAAGCGGTGGCGAATCCCGCGAACGCTCCGAGGGCCGCCAGGGCCGTCAAATTCTTCATGTAGGGTTCCTCCTCGGATACACCCTACGATCCGGAAGACAATCCCCGACATACACAAAACCGGGTAGGCCCGCGGGCGGCGGGCAGGCGGGCTCCGGCCGCTAGGCCGTCACGCAGTGCGCTGGAGCAGCGCGATGACGTTCCCTTCTGAGTCGATGGCGTAGCCGAAGCGCCCGAGACCGTCGATGTCCTGCACGCGCGCCTGCTGGCCGCCCTTCATAGCGATGTCGACCATGGCTTGATCGATGTTCTCGACCTCAATGGTCGGCACAGGCGCCTTGACGATCTCCTGGCGCTGGGTGATCGCCGCCGGCACGCCGGCACTCGAGCCGGCGGCGGGCTGGTAGACGACATACGGGACCGGCGAACTCGGGAACGAGACGAACTCCCACCCGAAGACTTCCCGGTAGAACGTCGCAGCGCGTTCGACATCGTCGGCTGGGAGATGGAAGTTGACGACTTTGCTCACGATCACCGTCCAATGGAGCGCTCGCGCGCGTACATCGCTCGAGCGTCGTCGCGAGTGATTGCGACGGAGAGGAGAAACGACGCCGCCGCGAGCCGCGAATCCTGCCCCGGTTCGCCTTGCCAGCGGTCGTTGAACGAGCGGATGAGGCCGTCGTTCGTCCGTACCAGCGCGTCGACTTCGCCGGCGCTGAGGACGGTGCTCATGACGTTGATCGCCCAGGCGATTGAGGCCCGTCCGCTGACCGCGCTCCGCACCGCGTCGTCGAGCCGCGCTCGGTTCTCGGCGGTCAGTGCGGCGAACGCCCCCGTGCGCGCGTCGGCGGTGACCTGGCGAATCCGTTCGGACGTCTCGCGCGACACCGGGACGGGTGCCATCCGGCCCACCCGTGGCCCGGCGCTGAGCAGGCGGCGCGCAGCCAGCACTTTTTCCGACGGCGGCTTGAGCATCTTCGGCGGCGCCGGACGCGCGCCGGGTCCGAGCGATGCGACGGCCGACGTGCGGCGGACCGAGAGCGCAAGCATCTCGGGACCCGTCGGGTACAGCCCCGCGACCGCGACGATCACGCCGAAGCCCGGTGCCGGAAGCTTGAACACCTTCCGGCCGTCGCCGCCGCCGCTCACGCCGAGAATCGAATAGAGGCGTTGGTTGAGGGTAGGATCGAGCGACTGGCCTTGCGCGAGCATCCAGCCCGGCGGTGCGACGCTCCCGTCGAACCGCCGGCTTTCGCCCATGATCGGGTTCTGGAGCACGGTTGCGGGGATCGGGTCGGCTACGGCCGGCTCGAGACGTCCTGTCTGCGGCTTGGAGCCATGGCTGAGATTAAGAGGCGCGACACCCGGGAGCGCTCGCATAGCATGAGAACCGCCGCAGCCTGCTAGAATAGCAGCTCCGGCGGCCCCCAGAAACGGGGCGCGCTTCACTTTGTGGTTAGTTCCTTCTGAGAGAGAGTGTACGAGTCTGAGGTTCGGCCGAGCCCTAATTTTGGCTCGGGAATATGCCTTGCAGCGCGATGCAGAAGTTCAGCGCCAGATACGGCTGGCGGTTCTCGTGCGGCTGGCTACCGCCCACTGTGGAGACCATCTGCGGATACATCGCGACCATGTTGTTGCTGCCGGCGGAGTACATCGGATTGCCGGTGGTGTACGCCGGATACGCTGCGCCCGGATTGTCCGTATTCGCGTCGCCTTGCTTTACGTCGGCGGTCGCGGGGTGGATGTGCGCCGGCATCTCGCTCATGATGACCGTGTGCGCCTCTTCGCCGCCGCGCTCGCCGAGCGTGTGGCCTTGGCCCATGTGCAGCGCGACGCGGCCTTGCAGGTTCGGGAGCGCGAACGTCGTCTGACCGTTGCCGCCGTAGGTCGTGCCGAGCAGCGCGAAGAGCGGCTGGTTCTGATTGATCGGCAGCGTCTGGCCGTTGCAAAGCGCCCATCCCTTCGGCGCGAAGTTGAACGACATGATCCTGATCTCGGAGAGAAATGGCGTTCCCATCTGATCCTTTCCCTATGATCCTCTATCCGCGTGCGCTACGTGCGCGGCGGATAGACTCCCTGAAGCGCGATGCAGTAGTTGAGTGTCAGGTACGGCATCATGTTGTTGTGCGGCTGGCTGCCGCCGGCGACGCTGACCATGGCGGGGTTCATGAGCGCAAGTTGGGGCGTCTGCCCGGTGGGATTGGAGAACGTCTGGATCGGCTTCGCGTTCACCGGCACGGCGCCGTTGGGCGACGTCGCCGTCGCGTTGTTGTTGTCGAAGTCTCCCTGCGCCGTGTGCGTGTGCGTCGGCATCTCGGACGTGAGCAGCGTGACGTAGTCCGCGCCGCCGGTTTCTCCGAGAGAAAACTGGCCGAACGGGCTGTTACCGGAATACTGCGTGGTGTGCATCGGCACGCTTCCCTGCAGGTTCGGCAGCGCGAACGTCACCTTCGCGTCGCCGCCGTAGAAGGTGCCGAGCAGCGAGAACAGTGCGGTGTTCTGGGAGATGGTCAGGAGCTGTCCGTCGCAGAAGGCCCAGCCTCTGGGAGCGAAGTTGAACGGGAACATCCGAATCTCCGCTACGAATGGGTTCGACATCGATAACCTCTACGTCGGGCTCGGGTAGATGCCGAACAGCGAGATGATGAACGTGATCGCCAAGTACGGCTGCATGTTGTCGTGCGGTTGGCTCCCGCCCTGGACGGGGAGCATCCCGGCGTTGAAGTTTCGCCAGGTCGGCGTGTCGGGATTGCTGCTGCTGTTCGGTACGGTGTACAGCGTCTTCGGCGCGGACGAAGCATAGTAGGCGTTTTGAGGGCTCACGTTGCTCGCCGCGTTGCCGTCGGCGATGATCGGGTGGGTGTGCACCGGTATCTGGTTCGTCGTGAGCGTGACCGACGTGACCCCGCCGTTTTCGGCCAACGTATAGTTCGACGTGCCGTTGCTGCCCATGTGGAGCGGTACCCGAGCCGCCAAGTTCGGAAGCGCGAACGTCGACTGCCCGTCTCCGCCGTACGTGGTGCCGATCAAGTTGAACAGCGTGTCGTACTCGGAGATCGGCAAGAGCTGGCCGTCGCACGTCATCCAGCCCGCAGGAGCGAAGCTCCCGCCGAACATTCGGATCTCACCGACATATGGTGAACTCATTGCACCTCTGCTTTCGTTAGGGTTTGAAGGCCGCGTAGCGCGGGTTCTGCGAGAGCGTGGTCAAGGACGTTTGCGTGGGCGCCGCGCTGTACGCCGCGCAGGTCTTGTCGTCAAAGCCGGTCGGGACGGTCAGGTTGTTGATGTCGTAGATGTGCATCCCGTTCTCAGCGGTGTGCCCGGCGTCGGTGTCCCTGATCCCGATCAAGATCTTGGAGTTCGACAGCCACGTCAGCGAGTTCACCGTCGCACCGCCGCCGTTGCCGAACACGTAGTTCGCACAGGTCCCGGCATCGGTCGTGTTGTTGTACGGGATCGGCCCGCCGACGGTCGCCCGCCCGCCCGCCGCGGTGTTGTACACCTGCACCAGCGGATCTCCGGACCCGGACGGCGAGTTGTACTGCAGCGCGATGTGGCCGTCCGCGGACGTCGCGACCACGAACTGCTTGCTCGGGACGGCGATGACGTTCGTCTGCACCGCGGTGGGCGCGTTCCCCGCGCCGCCGATCGTGTAGATGGCCATCTGCTTGTGGAAGATCGAGCCGTTCGCGATGATGAGCTGGTTGGCTGCGGCGTCCCACGCCAGCGACGTGGGGTCGTCGATCGCATAGGTCGTCGGGCACTGCACCGTCACGGTCGCGCCGCACACGATGTCGGTTTCCGTCCCGTTCGGGCTGAAGATCGCGATCTTCGAGACGTGCGTGCCGGCGGGGCTGTGTGCGGGGTCGAGCTCGATGCCGTCAGTGAGCGCCGCCGCGTAGGTTCCGTTGCTCAAGCCCGGCGCGGTGATGTTCACCACCCAGTTGTCGCCGACGCCTGCGACCGCGAGGTTGCGCGGCGGCGGCGCCGCGGTGTAGTTGCCCGTCAGCAGGTACTCCGAGATCTGGTACGTCGCGCCGACGGGATTGTCGGCCAGCGCCACGCTGCCGTCGCGGCTGTCGTAGGCGATCGCCTCGGGCACCGTGACGTTCGCCGAGACGGTCGTCGAGGAGTTCGCGCCGGTCGCGATCGCGCCGACGGGGACGCATGCCAGGTCACCGTGGTTCGTCCCGCCGTCGTTGGAGTTTCCGATCAGCAAGTCGCCCGTTGAGTCCCACGCCAGCGAGAGCGGGTTGTCGACGTCCGGCTTGCCCTCGTTGGTGGAGTTCGTGACGGCGAGCGTCGCGGGCGAGAACGCCGACAGCGACGACTGGTCCGTCGAGTTGACGTTGAAAAAATCGACCTGCCCGGTGCTGGCGCCCGTCTGCTCCACGACGGCCAGGAAGTTGTGCGACGGCGGCGCGACGCCGGTCGAGAACGCGAACGTCTTGGTCGCCGAGAACGCGAGGCCGTCGCTGCTGCCGGTCGAGTTCGCCGGAACCGCCTTGACGTTGATCGACGCGTTCGTCGTCGTGCTGTTGCTCGGCGTGAGCGTGAACGTCTGGGCGGCCTGGTTGATGGTGAACCCCACGGTGCCCCCGGTGCCGTTGACGGTGCCCGATGCCGCTTGGAACGTGGCCGTGTTGTCCTGGATTTCGAGCTTCGGCAGTCCCGGCGCTCTCACGGCGGCGCCGGCCTGATCGGTATAGGCGACGTTGAACGTGATCGGCGTGGTCCCGACGGAGCCGAAAGCGGCGCCGACCGGACCGTTCTGACAGCTGCCGCTCCCGTTGACCGTCATGACGCCAAGGTTCGCGTCCAGAACGGTGCTGAAGTTGTTCGCCGTTGCAACGACGACGGTGAAGGTTGCAATCTGCTGCGAGAGGACGTGACTCGCCGAGTCCTCCGCCGCGATGGTGAGGTTGTCGGTGCCGGGCGGGAGCTTGATTGCGAGCGTGCACGTCCACGGGCCGGCGCCCGGGCACGCCGCGCTGCCGAGCGTCACCGCGAACGTCCCCAGGCTGCTGGCGTTGAACGACGTGACTTGCCCGGCGGTCAGGCGGCTCGCGGTGTTCAGCGTGAAGACGACCTTGCTGGTCGACGACGAGACGTAGGCCGGGCGGCGCGCCGTGCTGCTGGTCTTCGGCGGCGCCGGGATGGTGATCGTGAACGTTGCGTCGGCCAGCGGACCGGTGTATGGAGCGCCGGCCGGGGCGGTCGTGGGAACGGCCGCGGCGGGCGGCAAAGCGTTCGCGTGCGACCCTCCGCCGCATCCCGCGAGCAGCGAAGC
>JAXDMB010000076.1:0-12139 GCA_034666325.1 Vulcanimicrobiota bacterium | reverse complement strand
GCGGACGTCGGCGCGTCGAAAGCGCATCGCGCCGCGGAACGACTGCGCGCGCTCAACCCGCAGATCGCGATCGACGCGCTCGCGACGCGGTTCGACGCCGGAAACGCGCGCGAGCTCGTGCGCTTGGCGGACGTCGTGGTCGACGGCAGCGACACGTTCTCGACACGCTATCTCGTCAACGACGCGTGCGTGCTCGAAGGCAAGCCCGACGTGCACGGTTCGATCTTTCGCTTCGACGGCCAGGTGTCGGTGTTCGGTGCGCCCGGCGGGCCGTGCTATCGCTGTCTCTATCCGGAGTCGCCGCCCGAGCATCTCGTGCCGTCCTGCAGCGAGGGCGGCGTGCTGGGCGTGCTGGCCGGCATGGTCGGCACGTTCCAAGCGAACGAAGCGATCAAGCTCGTGCTCGGCATCGGCACGCCGCTGATCGGCCGCCTGCTGCTGATCGACGCGCTCGACGCGCGGGTGCGCGAGGTGCGCATCGCGCGCGATCCGGCATGCCCGCTGTGCGGCGATGCGCCGTCGATCACCGAGGTTGGCAGCGTTCCCGACCGCACCCCGCCGCCGAGCACCGTGCCCGAGATCGACCTCGCCGCGCTCGACGACGTGCTGAGCGCCGGCGCGCTGCTGCTGGACGTGCGCGATCCGCACGAGCGCGCGCTCGGCGACGTGCCCGGCGCGGTCGCGATCCCGGCGACCGCGCTCGAAGCGCGCATGCACGAGCTCGACACCGCCAAGACGTACGTCGTCGCCTGCCGCGTCGGAACGAAATCGCGCTGGGCCGCGGAGCGCCTCAAGGAGGCCGGCTTCGGCAGGGTCTATCACTTGCGCGACGGTCTTCTCGCGCTCGCGGCCCGCGACGCGGCGTTCGACCTGTTCTAGCGGTTCGGCAACCTCGTCAAGAAGGGCGGCTTCAACTGATCCAGGTTCTCTCCACCAAGTTCGCCGAGGCGCGCGTGTTCGTGCCCGACGTGTTCGAGGACGACCGCGGCTTCTTCAAAGAGACGTGGTCCGACCCGAAGTACGCCGAGGTGGGTCTCGACGAGCGCTTCGCGCAGGACTCGTGCTCGTGGTCGACGCGCAACGTGATTCGTGGGCTGCACTACGATTTCGAGATGGCCAAGCTCGTGCAGTGCCTGCGCGGGCGCATCTGGGACGCGATCGTCGACCTGCGCCGCGAGTCGCCGACGTACTTGCAGTGGCAAGGCTTCTTGCTGACCGATAGCAACCACAAGCAGCTGTACGTTCCGGCGGGATTCGGACACGGCTTCCTCGCGCTCGATGACGACGTGGTGGTGCACTACAAGAACAGCGTGCCGTTCGACGCCGCACGCGAGGGCGCGGTGAGCTGGCGCAATGCGCGCATCGGCGTCCAGTGGCCGCTGGTCGGCGAACCGCGCCTGTCGGCCAAAGACGCTGCCGTTCCGGAGGATTTCTTGCCATGACGGAGTCACGCTCCGCGTGATCGTGCGCTCGTTCGGCCCCACCGGCCGCGACGTGCCCGTGATCGGACAGGGCACCTGGAACATCCCGACGCGCGGCAACCGAGCGGATGAGGCGAAGCGCGCGCTGCGCCGCGGGATCGAGCTGGGCATGGTGCACGTCGACACGGCCGAGATGTACGGCGACGGCGAGTCGGAACGGCTCGTGGGCGAGGCGATCCGCGGTCTCCCGCGCGAGCAGCTGTTCCTCGTGTCGAAAGTGCAGCCGTCGCACGCGACGTTCGACGGAACGATCCGCGCGTGCGACGCCGCGCTCGAGCGCATGGCTGTCGATTACCTCGACTGCTATCTGCTGCACTGGCGCGGGAGCGTACCGCTCGCCGAAACGATGCGTGCGCTCGAGAAGCTCGTGGACGACGGAAAAATCCGCTCGCTGGGCGTGAGCAACTTCGAGGTCGAGGATCTCGAGGAAGCGCGCGCGGCGCTCGACCGCGCACCGATCGCGTGCAATCAGGTGCTGTACCACATCGGCGAGCGCACGGTGGAAACGCACGAGATTCCGTACTGCCGCGAGCACGGCATCGCGATCACCGCGTACACTCCGTTCGGCCGCGGCGACTGGAGCGACAGCCCGGGCGCGCACGCGATCGAAGAAGTCGCACGGAAGCACACCGCCACGCCGCATCAAGTGATCCTCGCATTCCTGACGCGCGACCCGATCGTGTTCACGATCCCGAAATCATCGACGATCGCGCACGTCGAGGAAAACGCGCGCGCGGGCGACCTGCAGCTCGACGCGGCCGACGTCGCGCGCATCGACCGGGCGTTCCCGGTCAGAAAACGCCGTGGAGGGCTTCCGACGCTCTAGCGCCGGCGCGCGCGGGATCGTGCCGGCCGCTGCGGTGCCGTCGCTCGCCGAAAAACCGGTGAAAGCCGTGCGGCGCGTTGATGCCGGTGCCGTCAAACTGGCGGCCCGCGAGTGCGGTGCGGAGGCAGTGCGCATCGCCGTGGCGCACGCCGATGAAGCCACGCATGCGCGCATGCGCGGCGCGTTCGCGCGCGGCGATCTTGCGACGTGGTCGTACGACGATTCCTATGCGAGCGGCGCCAGCGATCCCGCCGCGCTGCTTGCGGGCGCGCGCAGCGTCATTTGCATCGCGGTCGCGTATGCGACGCCGGTTCCGCGCGAGCGGCGTGGACGGGGGCGTGTCTCCGCGTACGCGTGGTCGCGCGATTATCATCGGCGCATGCAGGCGATGCTGCGCGAGATCGCCGCGCGCATCGACGCGCTTGCCGGCGAACCGGTGACGCGCGTCGCGTGCGACACTGCGCCGCTCGCGGAGCGCGCGTTCGCCGCGCGCGCCGGGCTGGGATGGATCGGCAAGCACACGAGCCTCATCGTGCACGGCCTGGGCTCCGCCGTCTTTCTCGGCGAGATCGTCACGACGCTCGACCTCGAGCCGGACGCGCCGCTGCGCACGTCGTGCGGCGCGTGCACGGCCTGCGTTGACGTGTGCCCCACCGGCGCGTTGCGCGGCGACCGCACGATGGACGCGACGCGGTGCATCAGCGACCTGACGCAGCGCCGCGACGCGATCCCGCGCGAACTGCGGCCGCTGCTCGGGACGTGGGTGTGGGGCTGCGATCTCTGCAACGACGCCTGCCCGCCCAGCCGCAACGCCGGCCGGGCGGGCGATCCGGCTTTCCGCCCGCTCGGCGACGACACGGCGGAGCCGGACCTCCAGTCGCTGCTGCGCCTGCGCGGCCGGGCGTTCGCCCGCGTCCGCGAGACGGCCATGGGGTGGCGCGGCGCGGCGGTGCTGCGGCGCAACGCGGCGGTCGCGCTGGGCAACGGCCTCGACCGAGCGGACGTCCCAGCGCTCGCCGAAGCGCTCCGCGCCGACGGGAGCGCGCTCGTGCGGGGCCACGCCGCCTGGGCGCTCGGCCGCATCGGCTCGCCGCAAGCGTACGCCGTACTGCGCACCGCCGCGGCCGGGGAAGCCGATCCCGGCGTGCTCGGCGAGATCGGCGCCGCGCTGGAACCCATCGCACCCGCCGGGGCGTTGAACCGGTAAGCACCATGACTATGACTCGCCGTTCGTTCGCATTCTTCGCCGCCGCCGCGTTCGTCGCGCTGGCAGCGCCGTCGCTTCCGGCGGCGGCGCAGGACGATCTGTACGCGCGCATGCAGCGCGTGAACACCGGGCTCAACACCTATCAGGCGGACGTCACCGTCGCGATCAAGATGAACAGCTTCCCGTACCTGAGCCCGACGCTCGAAGGCAAGGCGTACTACAAGAAGCCCGACAAATCGGCCGTGCAGTTCCAGAGCGTTCCGGCGCTCGCGGGACAGCTCAAAAAGGTCGTCGGCCAGATGGAACCGCCATCGGATTGGCCCAAGCTCTATGACGTCACGAAGTCGTCGGACGACGGTTCCGTCGCGATGTTCAAGCTCGTGCGCAAAAAGAACGGCCGCATCGACCACGTCGACGTGAAAGTGGATGACAAGACCGCCACGGTGAGCGAGATGACGTACTTCTACAAGGAAGACGGTGGCACGATCAAGTTCACGAACCAGTACGACCAGATCGCGGGCAACTTCGTCGTGAAGTCGCAGACCGGCAAGGTCGACATCCCGCACTACAACGCCGACATCAGCTCGACGTTCGCGAACTACAAGATCAACGTCCCGGTGAACGACGCGGTCTTCAAAGACTAAGCGGAACCCTTCGTCGTTCCAGGGAATCAAGAGCGACGATGATCGACCTGATCACGGCGGCGGCGGAACCGCTGGTCGACGCCTTCCGGCGCCCGATCACGTACCTGCGCGTGTCGGTGACCGACCGCTGCAACCTGCGCTGCGTCTACTGCATGCCCGAAGCGGGCCTGCCCTGGATCCCCAAACCGGACGTGCTCACGTTCGAGGAGATCACGGCGATCGTGCGGGCGGCCGCGAGCATCGGCGTGCGCAGCATCCGGCTCACCGGCGGCGAGCCGCTGATCCGGCGCGACCTCGACCAGCTCGTCGCGATGATCGCCGCGGTCCCCGGCATCGACGACATCGCGCTTTCGACGAACGGCCTGCTGCTCGAGCAGCAAGCGCCCGCGCTCGCGGCCGCGGGCCTGCGCCGCGTCAACATATCGCTCGACACGCTGCACGAAGACCGCTTCACCGCCATCGCGCGCCGGCCGGGCCTCGACCGCGTGCTCACCGGCATCGACGCCGCGATCGCGCACGGCCTCGGCCCCGTGAAGATCAACTGCGTGGTAATGCGCGGCGCCAACGACGACGAGCTCGAATCGTTCGCGCGCATGACGCGCGAGCGCGCCGTGCACATTCGCTTCATCGAAGTGATGCCGGTGCACGACAACGTCGAGATGCAGAAAGACGCCTGGGTGTCGTCGGACGAAGTGCTCGCGCGCCTCGGTGCGCTCGGCGAGCTGCACGCCGTGCCCAACCCGCACGGCAACGGCCCCGCGCGCACGTTCGCGTACGACGGCGCCCCCGGAACGGTCGGCGTGATCTCGCCGCTTGCGCACGACTACTGCGAGACGTGCAACCGCGTGCGCCTGTCGGCCGACGGCCGCCTGAAGCTGTGCCTTTTCGGCGACAACATGATCGATCTGCGCACGCCGTTGCGCACGGGCGGCGGCGAAGAAGCGATCGTCGGCATCCTGCGCGCGTCGATGCACATCAAGCCGGAACGCCATCACCTGCAGCTCGGCGAAACCGCCAGCATGATGCGCGCCTTCAGCGAAATCGGCGGATAGCGCGCCCGAGCGACCGCTCCGGCTTACGCGATCGACTTTCGGAAGAACGCCAGCATCCGGCCCTGCTCGGGCATGATGCGGAACTCGTCGAAGCCCCACGACTTCGCCTGCGCGATTCCGCGGTTGTCGCCCATCGCGAGCAGGAACGTGAGCGTCTTGACGTTGCGCTTGCGCGCGATGTTCTGCACGTCCGTGATCAGTTGCGTCGCGACGCCGTGCGGCGCGTCGGTGCGCGTGCGCAGCGCCTCCACCATCGCGACGTCGATGCCGTTCGCGGCTTCGGAATCCGCGTAGCCCGGCGGAAAGCGGAACACGAGCTGCACCATGCCGAGCAAACCCGACGCGTCTTCCGCGACGAGGATCAGACGCCGTCCGGCCTGCTGTTCCGCGAGCCATTTCTGCACGCGCTGCAGCCACGGTTCGCCGCTCGGCGTTGGACCGCCGACGACGCCGTTGGCGACGAGCCGGTCGGCGTCGCGCGGTAACGCGTAACGGATGAAGACGCGGCTCACGCCGTTCGTCTACGGAGCGGCGAGATCGAACTCCCGTCAGGAGTGACGGAAACGTAATGTGGGTACCGTCCCACCGCCCGAGAAAGGAACCTCATGCAATTCAAGCCGTTCGCATTTCTGGCGGCCGGCGCGATCGCCATGCTGATCGCGGCCGGATGCACGAAGGGAAGCGATCAGTCGTCCACCAGCTCGACGACGACCACCACGTCGAGCGCCTCGACCGCGCCGGACGCAACGGCGGCATCGGCGGCGCCCGACACCTCGTCGCCGGCCGCGTCCGCGACCACCTCCGCGATGACGGCGACGCCTGGTGACGCGGCCCACGGCAAGACGATCTTCGCGGCCAACTGCACGAGCTGCCACGGCGCGACCGGCACCGAAGGCGGCGTCGGCCCGTCGCTCAAGAACGAGAAGAGCCGCAAGAACTTCGCGCAAGCGGTCGCGTGGATCAAGAATCCGCAGCCGCCGATGCCCAAGCTCTACCCGTCGCCGCTGAACGAGAAAGACGTCAACGACGTCGCCGCCTACGTCGAAACGCTCTAACCGCCGCTGACTAGGACCGCGGAACAGCCGCAGTGAACGCCGCCCGGGTCGTGGCCCGGGCGGTTTTCGCTTTCTCCAGGGACCTTCGCCTGAGCGATCACGCCGGGCTGGCGGCCGCGGCACGCCACGGCGACGTCGTTCCGGTGCACGTCGTCGACCCGGTCTCGGCCGCGCGCCTGCGCCGTTCGCCCCGCCGCGCCGCGTACTACTGCGCCGCGGTCGCCGCGCTGGACGCCGCGTTGCGCGCGCGCGGCAGCCGGCTCATCGTGCGGCGCGGCAACCCCGGGCCGGCGCTGCGCGCGCTGGCGCGCGCCGCCGGCGCCGGCGTCGTGGCCTGGAGCTGCGGCTACGACGCGAAGAGCATCCGCCGCGACCGCGACCTGCAGTCGACGCTCGAAGAAGCCGGTCTGCGTGCGCTGCCGGTCCACGACGCGCCGGCGATTCCGCCCGAGGACGCGGCCGCGAGCCATCACCGCGGCGACGGCTACCGCGCGTTCGTGCCGTACCACACGCGGTGGCGCACGCTGATCCCGACAGATGACGCCGGGACGGCGGCGTTCGCGCCGGTCGAGATCGCCAGCGAACCGCTGCCCGTGCCCGAGGAGTTCGGCTCGCAGGCGCACGTCGACGAGCCGGTGGGCGAGGACGCCGCGCGCGCGAAGCTGACCGCGTTTCTGGCCGGTCCGGCGCTGCAATACGGCGTCGCGCGCAACGTTCCGGCGGCGGGCGAGACGTCGCGCCTCTCCGCCGCGCTGTCGTTCGGAACCATCGCCGCGCGCGAGGTGGTTCGCGCGACGTGCGAGCGCAGCGCCGACGCGTTTCTGTTGGTGGAGGAGCGGACGTCGCTCAAGCTCTACCTGCGGTCGCTCGCGCAGCGCGATTTCTTCCTGCAGCTCGCGTGGTACAACGAGTCGCTCGCGGAGGAGCCGCTTCAGACGAAGATGCGCGGGTTCACGTTCGCGCGCACGCACCGGAGCCTCGACGCGTGGCGCAGCGGCCGCACCGGCTATTCGCTCGTCGACGCGGGCATTCGCGAATTGCGCGCGACGGGCTGGATGCACCCGCGCCTGCGCGCGATCGCGGCGTCGTTCCTGTGCTTCGACCTCGGCGTCGACTGGCGCGTCGGCCGCGACGAGTGGGACCGCTATCTCACCGAGGACGATCCGGCGCTCGCGGCCGGCAACTGGCAGTGGATCGCCGGAGTCGGCGCGGACCTCGCGGCGTACCCGCGCATCTACAACCCGATCAAACAAGCGCGCCGGTTCGACCCCTCGGCGCACTACGTTCGCCGCTGGATTCCCGAGCTCGCCGCGCTTCCCGACGCGGCGATCGTCGATCCGGGCGCAGCGCGGCACGATGCGCAGCTCCACCTTCCGCTGTTCGGGCCGCAGTCGTATCCCGAGCCCGTCGTCGACCACGAGACCGTCGCGCGCGCGTTCCTCGAGCGCTACGCCCGCGAGGTCCGTGCCCCGGCCTAGAGCGCGCCGGACGGCGCTGCTGCGGCCGCTCGAAACGCACCGGCTGCAGCTCGAGCCGATCCGCGCGAACCACGCGGACGCGATGTTCGACGGCCTCCACGATCCGTCGCTCTACGCGTACCAAACCGACGAGCCGCCGGCGGACCGGCGCGAGCTGCGCGAACGCTACGCCCGCCTGGCGCGTGGGCTCTCCCCGAGCGGCCACGAGTATTGGCTCAACTGGATCGTCGTGCCGCGCGAGGCCGGAACCGCGGCGGGCTACGTGCAGGCGACGGTCGCGGACGACCTGTCGTCGGCGACGATCGGCTACCTGGTGCTGCCGGCGTTTCAGCGCCGCGGCGTGGCGGGCGAAGCGGTGGACGCGATGGTGCGGCATCTGGCCGCGTGCGGGGTGCGCGTCATCGAAGCGGTGATCGACACGCGCAACGCGGCGTCGATCGCGCTCGTGGAGCGGCTCGGCTTTCGGCGGCGAACGACGCGCCGGTCGGACGACGTGATCGGCGGCGCGCGGTGGCTCGACCACGAGTACGTCCTAAAGATTGCCGAGGCCGAGCGGCCCGGCTGATCGAACCTTCCGGCCATGAGCGAGACGCCCGCCGCGTCGCACGACAGCGGCAATCCCGAGAACCTGCTGCGCTTCATGATGACCGGCTGGGCGACGCCGCCCGAGCCGCCCGCGACGCCGGTCGAAGGCGCCGAAAAGTTCGCGGCGCGGCGCACGGCGGTGTCGCGCGCGTTTCCCGGCGACACGCTCATCGTCCCGACCGGCCACGAGAAGATCCGCGCCAACGACACGGTGTACCGCTTCCGGCCCGGGACCGACTTCTATTATCTCACGGGCAATCTCGAGCCGGGCAACGTGCTCGTGCTCGTGCCGGCGGACGACGGGCACGCCGCGACGCTGTACTGCGAGCCCAACCCCGGCAAGACGGACGCGACGTTCTTCACCGACCGGATGAAGGGCGAGCTGTGGGTCGGCCCGCGCCTCGGCCTGCAGCAGACGGCGCAGCGCTACGGCGTCGCGACCAAACCGCTCGCCGCGCTGGCGGACGACCTGGCCGCCGCGCTCGGGCACGCGCCGTACCGCGCGCTGCGCGGCATCGACCCGCAGCTCGACGCCGCGATTCCCGCGCAAGCGGAGCGCGACGCGGAGTTGGCGCGCGTGCTGTCGGAAACGCGCCTGATCAAGGACGAGCTCGAGATCCGCGAGCTGAGGCGCGCGGTCGACGCGACGCACCGCGGCTTCGACGACGTCGTGCGCGCGCTGCCCGCGGCGCAAACGGAGCGCACGGTGGAAGGCGTGTTCAACCTGCGCGCGCGCGTCGACGGCAACGACACCGGCTACAACACGATCGCGGCGAGCGGGCCGAACGCGTGCACGCTGCACTGGACGCGCAACGACCGGCGCATCGGCGTGAACGAGCTGTTGCTGCTCGACGCGGGCGTCGAGGCGGAATCGTTGTACACGGCGGACATCACGCGCACGCTGCCGGTGTCCGGGCGCTTCACGCGCGAGCAGCGCGCGATCTACGAGCTCGTGCTCGCCGCGCAAGACGCCGCGTTCGCGCAGTGCAAGCCCGGCAACGATTTTCTCGACCCGAACCGCGCCGCGATGGACGTGCTCGCGCACGGGCTCGAGCGGCTCGGCATCCTCACGTCGGCGCAGGAAGCGCTGCGCGACGAGAACCTGTTCTACAAGCGCTACTCGCTGCACAACGTCAGCCACATGCTCGGCTTGGACGTGCACGACTGCGCGGCCGCGCGCACCGAAGCGTACAAGCTCGGCACACTGCGCGCGGGAATGGTGCTGACCGTCGAGCCGGGACTCTATTTCCAGCTCGACGATCTCACCGTGCCCGCGCGTTACCGCGGCATCGGCGTGCGCATCGAGGACGACGTGCTGATCACCGAAACGGGCGTCGACGTGCTGTCGGCGGCCATCCCGCGCGCGACGGATGACGTCGAAGCGTGGGTGTCCGCCGCGAAGGCCGCCGTCTAACGGCGATCAGCTCTGCGCTTGCGGCGAGCCTGACGGCAAGCGTGCGTCGACCCAGTCGCTCACGATCGGGACGTTGACGTCGTCACCGTGCCAGACCTTGACCGCATAGACGACGCTCGCCACGACGTACAGCGGGAAGATGAACGGCAGCAGCGGCCACGCGCCCAGGCTGAGGATCGGAATCGCCGCGGAGGCGCTGAGCACCGCACCGAGGCCCCACATCCCGAAGTTGAAGCCGAGGGCTTGCCAAGCCTGGCGCCGCACGAAGTGCGATGCCTTCCCGTCCAGCAGCGCGATGAGCGCGAGCGGCCAGAACGGGTAGCCGAGCGCGACGATCGCGCGGGTTTCGGGCCGCACGGCGACCGCGGCGGCATGTTGCACGCGCGGCGGAGCGGGAGGCGGCTGCGGCGGTGGAGGCGCCTCGTACGACGCCTGCTGCTGGGAGTACGATCCGTACGACGGCCCCACGCCGCCGGGGATCCGATTGGTCTGGCGCGCCGCGTCGATGCGCGCGGCCAGAACGCAGCCGGGGCAATCGCCGTTCTCGTTGCGGCACGTGGCGCAGACCGGCTTGTGACAGCCTCGGCACGGGGCGACGGACGGAACGGCGTTGTGATAGAAACAATCCATCGAGTGAGATGACCACCTCGCGGGCAGTGAATTCGTACCCAAGGTACTGAGCGGCCGCGGCGAAGGTTTCGCGGTGAACCCCACCTTCCGCCGGCTCCTCCGCGAGGCGCGACCGTACTACCCGCGCCTGATCGTCGGATCGCTGTTCGGCGTGCTCGCCGGAATCGCGCCGCTGACGCTCGCGAAGGTCGGCGGTTACCTGCAGAGCGACATCCTGGTTCCCCAGCCGCACTGGACGGTGCTGGCGATCATGATCGGCTTGATCGTGGTGTCGCAGCTCATCGGCAACGCCGCCGGCTACGGGCAGGCGTACCTGACCGCGTTCAGCGGGCAGCGCATGGTGGCGAACTTTCGCGCGCGCATGTTCGACCGCATCGCGCGCATGCCGCTGGGCGAGTTCGACCGCTGGCGCGCGGGCGAGCTGCAAGCGCGCATGTCGTCGGACCTCGCGCTGATGACGGACGCGATCTCGATCTCCCTGCCGCAGTTCGTGCAAGTGACGGTGACGTTCATCGGCGCGCTGGTCTACATGCTCACGCTGGACTGGTTCCTCGCCATCGTGCTGCTGGTGATCGCGCCCGTGGTGGCGTGGATCGTGAGCAAGTTCAACGCGCTGATCGTCAACGGCACCAAGCGCGCGCAGGAACGGATCGCCGATCTCTCCAGCAACTTGATCGAGGTGCTCGCGAACGAGCGCGTCGTGAAGGCGTTTCGGCGCGAGGATTTCGAGCGCGACCGCTTCGCCGCGGCCAACGAGCGGTATTTCGGCGCGTACATGAAGGTGACGCAGTTCAATCAGACGCAGGCGCCGGTGCTCGCGTTCGTCGTGATGCTCGCGTTGTGCGCCATCATCGCGCTCACCGCGCGCGAGGTCGCGGTCGGGCGGCTGCGCCCGTCGACCGCGTGGGAGTTCTGGATCGCCACCGGCCTGCTGATCAACCCGATGAACCGCTTCTCGATCTTCTTCGCGGACTTTGCCCGCGCGTTCGTCGGCGCGGGGCGCGTGTTCGAGGTGCTCGATCTTCCGGTCGAGCGCGACGACCCGCCCGACGCGGTCGCGCTGCCCGGAATCCTCGGCGACGTTCGCTTCGAGGACGTCACGTTCGCGTACGACGCGGACCGCACGGTGCTGAGCGGCTTCACCGCGGAAATGCTGCACGGCGAGGTGGTCGCGCTCGTCGGGCCGTCGGGCGCGGGCAAGAGCACGATCGTCAACCTGGTGCCGCGTTTCTACGAGCCGCAGAGCGGCCGCATTACGGTGGACGGCGTCGACATCGCGCACGTGCGCCTGGGCGATCTGCGCAACGCGATCGCGATCGTGCCGCAGGAGACGCAGCTCTTCAACGGCACGATCGCCGACAACATTCGCTACGGCCGGCTCGACGCGCGCGACGACGAGGTGGTCGCCGCCGCGCAAGAAGCGAACGCGGACGAGTTCGTGCGCCGCCTGCCCGACGGCTACGACACGCTCGTCGGCGAGCGCGGTATCCGCCTCTCCGGCGGCCAGCGCCAGCGCCTCGCGATCGCGCGCGCGATCCTGCGCGACCCGCGCATCCTGATCCTCGACGAAGCGACGAGCGCGCTGGACTCGCACTCCGAAACGCTGATCGAAGAGGCGCTGGACCGCCTCTTACCCGGCCGCACGACGCTGATCATCGCGCACCGCCTGTCGACGATCCGCCGCGCCACGAAGATCCTCTACATCGAAAACGGACGCGTGAACGAAACGGGCACGGACGAAGACCTGCTGGCAGCCGGCGGCGCCTA
>JAXDMB010000075.1:0-7416 GCA_034666325.1 Vulcanimicrobiota bacterium | reverse complement strand
ACATTCGTTATCGTGTCCACGGCGCGTCGGGTCGCGCTGTCCAGCGGTGGAGGATGTGGACAACTTGGTGGAGCGCGCTGTGTTTCAACGAAGAATCGCAGGGGTATCGCTGGTCGAGCCGCGCCGGTTGGCCGGCCGCGCAGCATGACGGGAACGGACATTTGCGGGTACAAGCGGTCGCATGAGCGCCTCCATCGATCCGCCGCCGGCTCCCGCCCATCAGTGCATCAATGCCGCCTGCGGCTGTAACGATCTCGTGAGCGCTGGTCCGTGCAGCGAGTGGTGCTCGGCGAACACGGTCGAGCTCGCCGACGTGGAGCGCGGCGCTGCCGCGATCATCGCGAGCTGCGAGTGTGGGCACCCGGCGTGCGTGGCAAACAGCGCGTCGCGTGGGACGCCGGAACGCGGGATGAGCTAGCCGTTCGGCCGGCTAGAGCAGCCGCGGTTGGCCGCCGGTCGCGATGAGGTCCGCGCAGATCGCGCGCGCTTCCGCGACCGAGGCCACCTCGGTTCGCACGAACAGCTTGCGCCAGTAGGCTTTTCCCGACAGCTTCGCGATCACGTCGGACGCCGCGCGCGCGTCGACGATGCGGCCCATCAAGCGCACGCGGACCGTCGGCGTTCCGCCCGCGGTGCCCAGCGGCAGGCGGTGCAGAAGCTGTTCCTGCGAGTCGCTCCACACCGCGTCGCCCCAGCGGTCGCGCAACGCGTGCTCGCACAATTCGAACGTGCTGAGATCGCGTTCGGCGTTGAACTCCGCGGCGAGGCCGTACACCGTGCGGCGCTCGCGCAGCGCGCGCACGCCTTCGCCGTGCATCGGGCGCAGATCGTCGATCACGCGAAAGTCGTCCCAGGCCAGGAACTCGTCGATGTCGTCGAGCGCACGCGGGTTGGGCCACAGCATCTCCAGCACGTCGCAGAGCACGCGCTCGAACGCGCGCGTCGTGTGGTGGAAGTACACGGTCGCGAACATCATGTAGCGCGCGAGCACGAACGACTCCAGCGCGACGACGCCGCGGCCGTCGACGCCGAGCTGCGGCCGGCCGTCGACCTCCAGCACGCGCAGCGACTCGATGAGCTGCTCGGCGTCGTACGTTCCGCCGGCGACGCCGGTGAAGTACGCGTCGCGCAGCAGGTAATCCATGCGGTCGGCGTCGAGGTTGGGTCCGCTGACGAGCTCGCGGAGCACGGGATCGGCGTCCGGCGCGCCCGTGATCAAGCCGAGGACGTCGGCGGCTTCCACGCCGATCGCCGCTAGCGCTTCGCGGAGATCGGGCAGCTCGAGGATCGCTTGCGTGCGTTTTTCGTGGCGGACGCCGAGCACGGATTCGCACGCGTGCGAGAACGGGCCGTGTCCGAGATCGTGCAGCAGGAGGCTCGTGCGGAGCAGGCGGCGTTTTTCGGTGAAGTCCCGCTCGGAGTCGAACGCTTCGGGCGAGTGGACGCGCAGCGCGTCGAACGCGCGCGTTCCGATCGCGAGCGCGCCGAGCGCGTGCGAGAAACGCGAGTGCTCCGCCGACGGGAAGGCGAGATATGCGAGCCCGAGCTGGCGCAGGCGGCGCAAGCGCTGCACGGCGGGCGACCCGAGCAGCGCGACCTCGCCCGCGTCGAGCTCGATGAAGCGGTGGATCGGATCGTAGATTCGCTTGGCTCTGTGCGCATGGTTGTCGCGCGACGCGTCGTAGTCACGCGGCATGTCGTCGTCCCGTACCGTTCTCGCTTTGCTGTCGTGCGCTGTGCTGCTCGGTGCGTCTGCACCGCCGCGGCTCGCCTACCCTCCGGCTCCGGCGCATCCGGCGAGCGACAGCTACTTCGGGACGACGGTCGTCGATCCGTACCGGTCGCTGGAGAACGCGAACGATCCGCAGACGCGCGCGTGGGCGATGGCCGAGTCGGACCTGGCCCGGCGCTTCATTCACGAGCAGCCGGCGTACGCGGCGATCCGCGCGCGCGTCGAGGCGCTCGCCAAGGGCTCGCCGTCACGGCGCGGGCTGCACGTCGCGAACGGCCGGTGGGTGTACCTGCGGCGCACGCCGCCCGCGCCGCAGGCGGTGCTCGTGGTGCGCAAGGGCGAGTCCGCGCCCGAGCGCGTGCTGTTCGATCCCGCCGCGTCCGCGACCGGTGCGCCGCCTGCGATCGGTTCGGTGTACCTCTCGCCCGACGGTTCGCGCGTCGCGTTCACCACGCAGCAAGGCGGGAGCGAGGACGAGACGCTGCACGTCGTGGACGTCGCGTCGGGCTCGATGACGGCCGACACGGTGGCGCACGTGGGCGGCGGAACGACGCCGGTCGCGCTCGCCTGGGATGCGGACGGCAAAGGCTTCACGCACACCGCGCTTCCGCGCAACGCGGACGGCAGCTACGGCCACGACGCGATCGTGCTCGTGCACCACGTGCTCGGAAGCGATCCGGCGGGCGACACGTACGTGTTCGGCCGCGGGCTGTCGCCGAAAGCGGAGTATCATTTGCTCGCGTCGCGCGACGGCAGCGCGCTTGCGGCGCTCGTGGCGGACGGTGACGGCGTGCCGGCGTCGGTGTACGTGCGGCGCGGCAACGGCGCGTTCGTGCAAGTCGCGACGCCGGCCGCGGGAATCGGCAACAGCGCGTCCGCGCCGGCGGCGTTCGTCGGCAACGTGCTGGCTGTCGTGGCGAACGGGAAGGCTTCGCGCGGCGCGGTGATCGGAATCGGGCCAGGGCAAACGGTCGATACCGGGACGACGCTCGTTCCGGCCGGCGATCTCGTGATCGACGACGTCGTCGCATTGCCGGGCGGCGGTTTCGCGGCCGTGGACGTGAACGGCGGCGATTCCGGCATGCGCGTGTTCGGTGCCGACGGAACCCCGCGTGGAGCCGTGCCGATTCCCGACGTGTCGACCGTGGATTTCGTCGCGGCCGATCCGAGCGGCGGCGACGTGATCGTCGGCTATGAAGGTTACACCGTGCCGCAGCGCTGGTACCGGTACGACGCGGCGCGCAACGCGCTCGTTGCGACGTCCGTCGGGGATCCGGCGCCGGACGGTTTCGCGCAAGTGCGCGTGCAGCGCGTGCTCGTGCCGTCGCTCGACGGCAAGGTGAAGGTTCCGCTCGAGGTCGTGAGCGGTCCGAACGCGCGCGGCGCGCGCACGCCGACGATTTTGGGCGCGTACGGTGCGTACGGCACGATCACGCGCCCGCGTTTCAACGCGACGTCGCTCACGTGGATCGAGCGTGGCGGCGCGATCGCGTCGGCGATGATCCGCGGCGGCGGCGAGTACGGCGCCGAGTGGCACGACGCCGCACGGCTGGCGACGAAAACGGTGAGCGCGGACGATCTCGCGGCGTGCGCGAAATGGCTGGGCGCGAACGGCTACGGCGACGCGAAGCACCTCGGCATCGCGGGCGGCAGCGCCGGCGGCTTTCTGATGGGCCTTGCGCTCACGCGCAATCCCGAACTGTACCGCGCGGTGGCGAGCAGCGTGGGCATCTACGACTTGCTGCGCGTCGAGCTGACGCCGAACGGCGCGTTCAACACGCCGGAGTTCGGCACGGTGACGGACCCGAATCAGTTCACGTGGATGCTGGAGCAATCGCCGTACCACCGCGTGCGCAAGGGCACGGCGTATCCCGCGGTGCTGATGACGACGGGCGAGAACGACCCGCGCGTCGACCCGGCGAACTCACGCAAGATGGTCGCCGAATTGCAAGCGGACTCCTCAGCGGCGTACCCGATCCTGCTGCTGCAGAAGAGCGGCGAAGGCCACGGCATCGGCAACTCGTTCCAGCAGACCGTCGACACGACGGCGGAGCGGTTCGCCTTCTTCTGGAGCCAGTTGTCCTCGAGTTGAGCGCTAGAACGACGGCGTGAAGTGCAGCGCCTTCACCAGGAACGCGTAGCGGTCGGCGAGCCGTTCGCCGGCCGTTCCCGCGGCTGCGTAGTCGTGTCCCGCGTTTTCCGTGACGCGGAGCAGGATCGGTGCGTCGCCGCCCTGCGCCTGTTGCAGCGCGGCGGCGAATTTGTAGCTGTGGGCGGGCAGAACGCGGTCGTCGTGGTCGCCCGTCGTGATGAGCATTGCCGGGTAGCGCGTTCCGGCGCGCACGTTGTGCAGCGGCGAGTACGCGTAGAGCACGCGGAACATCGCCTCGGACTGATCGCTCGAGCCGGTTTCGGTGCTCATGCCCGCGCCGAAGTCGAACTTCTGGAATCGCAGCATGTCGAGCACCGCGGCGTTCGGAAGGGCTGCGCCGAACAGGTCCGGACGTTGCGTGACCACCGCGCCCACCATCAGGCCGCCGAGCGAGGCGCCCGTCAGCGCGAGCTTCGAGGGTGACGTGATCTTGCGCGCTATCAGGAGCTCCGCTGCTGCGATCACGTCGTCGAACCCGTGCTGCTTGTGCTCGAGCATGCCGGCGCGGTGCCATCCGTCGCCGTATTCACCGCCGCCGCGAGCGTTCACGACGGCGTACGCGCCGCCCATCTGCAGCCACACCGCCGTCGTCCACCCGAACCCCGGCGTGAGCGTCCAGAGGTCGCCGTACCCGGCGTAGCCCCACAGGATCGTCGGCGTGGAGCCGTCGTACCGCACGTCGCGGCGATGCGTCACGAACACCGGAATCCGCGTCCCGTCTTTCGACGTCGCGAAGAGCTGCTCGGTGACGAACGGCGCGCCGTCGAACGGCGTCGGGTCGCGAAATGCGAGCGTGCTGCGCCCGGTCGCGAGCTCGTACCGATACGTGCTGCGCGGCTCGGTGAACGACTCGTACGTGTAATAAGCCACGTCGTCGCCCGCATCGCCGACCGGTACGGTGGCCGTGCCGATTCCCGGCAAGGCGATCGTGCCGATGCGACGGCCGCCGGCGTCGGCGACTTCGAGGACGTTGTGGACGTCGTGCAAGTAGTTGAGGTAGAAACGGTCCCGGATCAGCGAAGCTCCGACGAGCGCATCGGTGCGTTCCGCAACGATCGTGCGCGCGTGATGCTGCGGATCGGCCGCGTCGACTTCGATGATGCGGCCGTTCGGCGAGCCGGCGTTCACGCGAAAGAAGAAGCGCGATCCCGTGTTCGCCACGTACCGGACCGGCCCGTTAGCGGGCTCGACGAGCGTGCGCCGCGGCGCTCCCGGCTGCTCGGCCGGGAACACGTCGAAGCCGTTGGTGTCCGGCGGGCCGACGGTCATCACGCCGTAGCGTCCGTCTTCCGACACGTTCGTCGCCGGGAATTCCTGCGCGTTCGGCGCGGCGGCGAGGAGCATGTCCGCCGACTGCGCCGTCCCGAGACGGTGGTAGAACGCCTTTTAGAAACCGGCCGCGGTTCCGTCGGCTCGCGGCGCGTCGTAGCCGGAATAATAGAAGCCGTCATCGCCGGAGAACGCGACGTCGACGTACTTACCCCAGCGCACGACATCGGGCCGATCGGTCGCCGTCGCGACGTCGCGCACGTGCCACGTCAGCCAGTCGGAGCCGTTGGTCTCGGTCGCATACGCCAAGAGGCGTCCGCTTCGGCTCCAGTCGACGTATGCGATGGTGACGTTCGGCGGCAGCTCGTTGGCGTCCAAGAGCGGGCGGTCCGGCTGCAGCGCGCCGTCGCGCACGAAGACGACGTTGCGTTTGCCGGCCGCGCGGCGGCTCATGCTCCAGAACTGGCCGTGCTGTTCGAGCGGCGTTTCCGACGACGATCCGGTTTGGAACCGTTCGAACGCCGCGCGAATCGCGGCGCGATGCGGCAGCGCGTCGAGGTAGCGGCGCGTCACGACGGCTTCCGCCTGCAGCCACGAGCGCGTCTGCGGCGCGTCGGCGTTCTCGAGCGGCCGGTACGGATCGGGCACCGGCGTGCCCCAGTACGTGTCGACCACGTTCGCGCGCGGCGGCTCCGGATAGAGCAGTGACCCGCCCGGCGCCGCAACCGCCGGCGCGGCGCCCAGCAGCACGGCTGCGACGAGCGCCCACCTTCGCAGCGCTATCATCGCGTAAGCGTCACGTTCATGCCGGCGGAATTCCCGTAGCGCGCTCGGATTCCGCCGGGTCAGGCGCTCGGGTGGCGTTTATGACTCGGCGGGTGCGTCCGTGCTGCCGTTCGTGCTCGCGCGGTGCGCGCGGCGGTACCGGGCGGGCGTCGTGCCGACCACTTCGTGGAACGTGCGCGTGAAGTGCGCTTGGTCGGTGAAGCCCGCGTCCGCTGCGATCGCGGATAGCGGGTCGTCGGTCGCGGCGAGCGCGCGGCACGCGCGCTGGATGCGCAGGCCCGTGACGTAATCGCCGAGCGATCGTCCGTGGAAGCGGCGGAAGGTGCGCGCGAGGTGCGTCGGGTGCACGCCGGCCGTCGCGGCGAGCGCGCGCAGGTCGAAGCGCCGCTCAGCGTTGCGTTCCACTTCGAGCTCCACGGATGCCAGCCACGCCGGGACGGCGATGTCGGCGCGCGCGCCGTGCTCCGCCGCCGAGCCGCACAGCTCGAACAGCAGCGGCTCGATCGCGAGGTCGGTCGCGTCGTCGCCGCGCAAATATTCCTGGTGCAAGCGCACGGCGAGCCACGTCGCGTCCTCGCCGTTCACTTGCTGCAGCTCGGTGATCGGCGCGCCGTACGACGCGATCGTCTCGAGCCATTCCGCACCGAGCTCGATCATGAACACGCGCGTGGCGTCGCCCATCGCGTCGTGATGCGACGTCATCGGCGGGTGGAACGCGATCGTGAACGGGCGGTAGTCCACGGTGACCGCGCCGGACGTCTCGCGGTACCGTCCGTCGAGCAGCAGGCTGAAGTACGCCGCTTCGTGCACGTGCTCTTTGCAGATGCGCGCGCGGTCGTGGCGCACTTCGGACAGCACGGCGCCGCAGCGGCGCAGTGACGTCGTGCGGCCGAAGAAGGTTCCGGGCGCGAGCGCCCGCGCGACGTCCGTCTGCACTACGCTCGCGGCTCGGCCGCCGGACGCGCCGTGCGCACGATCTCCATGTAGCCGGCGACGTGATCGGCGACTTGCTTGCCGTGAAACCGCTCGACGATGTGCAGCGCGAGGACGATTCCCGACGTGAGCCCGCCCGCGCTCACGACACGGCCTTCGTCCACGAAGCGCGGGCCGCGCACGAGCTTCACCTTGGGGAACTGCTTCTCGAACGCGTCGTAGAAGTCGTGATGCGTCGTCGCCGATTTGCCGTCGAACAGTCCGGCGTGTGCGAACTTGAACGCGCCGGTGCAGACCGACATCATCACGTCCGCTCTCGGCGCCGTCTTCTGCAGCCACGGCACCAGCTCGGGCGAACCCTTCTGCGCGCCCACGACCACGATGTCGGGGCGCGGCGCGTTCGCGAACGTATAGCGCGGCATCAACTGCATGCCGGCCGTTGCTTCGACCGGGCTCATCGCCGGCCCCACGAGATATTGCACGAATGCGCCCTGTCCGTCGCGGCCGGGCAACGGCGTGTCTTGGAACACTTCCCATGCGCCGG
>JAXDMB010000074.1:0-7177 GCA_034666325.1 Vulcanimicrobiota bacterium | reverse complement strand
TGTCGACGGTCACGACAACGCCGGGCACGGGCTGATTCGTCGCGCTGTCGTAGACGCGCCCGATGATCGTGCCGTAGCTCTGTGCGGGGGGAACTTGGGGCGCGCCGCAGGCGACCAGCAAGGCCAGCGGCAGCGCGAGGACGGCGAAGCGTAGACGCGTCACGCGAGGCGCGTTCGCGCTAGGCCGGGACTGCGCCCTCTTCCGCATCCTGGCGGTCGAGATTGTCGACCCGCTCGTCGAGCAGCCAGCGGTTCGCGTCCTCACGCCTGGCGTCGGGGACGCGGGCTTTCAGCCATGCGAGGATCTCGTCGTCCGTCTGGCACGTGTCGAGCGCCGCGTCGAACATCCGCGAGGTGATGCCCCAGCGGTCGAACACGCCGCGGTCCATCGGGCACGGATAGATGTAGTCGAAGATCGTCTCGTCGCGGGCGGCGCGGGCCTTGTCGAACACCCGGGCAAGCCACAGATAGCCGTCGAGCGCCTCGCGGCCCCGGCGCGGAAAATCACCGTTTCTGAAATCGGTGGCCATCGTCTTCTCGTCTCTCCTCGCGATCCGTAGCATAGTCTTGGACGCAGGCTGCCCTCCCGGAGTTGCGGAACGCGACCAAGTCATGGCCCTCACCGAACCCCGTCCCGCGACCGGGATGACGTATTACCAAAACGCCCTCGACGCAGTCGGTCATACCCCGCTCGTGCGGCTGAATCGCGTGATCGACGACGCGAAATGCCTGGTTCTGGCAAAGGTCGAGTACGTCAATCCCGGTGGGTCGGTGAAGGACCGGCCGGCGGTCGCGATGATCGAGGACGCCGAGGCGCGCGGCATTCTGAAAAAAGGCGCGACGATCATCGAGGCGACGTCCGGCAACACCGGCACGGGTCTCGCGATGGCGGCGGCGATCCGCGGCTACCGCTGCATCCTGGTGATGCCCGACAAGATGTCCAAGGAAAAGATCGACCTGCTCAAGGCGTACGGCGCCGAAGTCGTGATCACACCCACGAACGTGCCCAACGACTCGCCCGAGTCGTACTACGGCGTGGCGAACCGGCTCACGGCGGAGATTCCCGGCGCGATCCAGCCCGATCAGTGGCACAACGCGCAGAACCCGGGCGCGCACTACAAGACGACGGGTCCGGAGATTTGGGAGCAGACCGCGGGCAAGATCACGCACTTCGTGAGCGGGATGGGAACCGGCGGAACGATCTCGGGAACGGCGCGCTATCTCAAAGAGCAGAATCCCGGCATCATGGTGGTCGGCGCCGATCCGGAGGGTTCGATCTACAGCGGCGACACGCCCAAGTCGTATAAAGTCGAGGGCATCGGGATGAGCTATCTCCCGCAGACCGTCGACATGCGCGTGATCGACAAGATCCTGCGCATCACGGACAAAGAGAGCTTTCTTATGGCGCGGCGCATCACGCGCGAGGAAGGGCTGCTGGTCGGCGGATCGTCGGGCACGGCGGTCGCCGCGGCATCGCGCATCGCGAAGGATTTGCCGGCGGACGCCATCATGGTCGTGATGATGCCCGACTCCGGGCGCGGCTACATGTCGAAGATCTTCAACGACGAGTGGATGCACGCGAACGGTTTTCTCGAGGACGACCGCCGCAAGGACACCGTGGGCGACGTGCTGCGCACGAAGCGCCCGCTGCCGCCGATGATCACCGTCACCGAGGAGCAGACGGTGAAAGAAGCGCTCGACCTGCTGCGGCGCTTCGAGATCTCGCAGCTCCCCGTGACGCGCGGCAAGGACGTCGTCGGCTCCATCAACGACGTCGCGGTGATGCAGGCCGTGTTCGACCACGCCGACATCATGCACAAGCCGGTGGTCGAAGTGATGGGCCGCGCGTTTCCCGCGCTCGAGCACGACGTGGAAGTGACGGTGGCCTACAAGCTGCTGACGATGGCGAACTCCGCGATCGTCGTGACGGAGGACGGCAATCCGGTCGGCGTCGTGACGCGCCAAGACATCATCTCGTTCTTGTCGGCGCAAACCTAACGCATGATGCGTATCTTAGGGCGCATGAGCTTCGCGACTCGTGCCGTTGGCGGCGCACACCTGAAGCGATGACCGAGCCCGTCAAGATCGGGCTGCTCGGCATCGGGACGGTCGGAAGCGGCACCTACCGGGTGCTCGAGCGAAACAGAGCCGAGATCGCGCGCCGCGCCGGGCGGCGGATCGAGGTGGCGTGGGTGTGCGCGCGTGATCTCGAGCGCGCGCGCGGCATCGTCGGACCCGGCATTCCGGTCGTCGCCGACGCGGTGCGCGCGGTCGCGGACCCCGCAACGGAGATCGTCGTCGAAGCGATCGGCGGGACGGGCGTCGCCAAGGACGCGGTGCTCGCTGCGATCGAGCACGGCAAGCACGTCGTCACGGCCAACAAGGCGCTGTTGGCGCTGCACGGCAACGAGATCTTCGCCGCGGCGAGCGCGCGCGGCGTCATGGTCGCGTTCGAAGCCGCCGTCGCCGGCTGCATTCCCACGATCAAGGTGCTGCGCGAAGGACTGGTCGCGAACGAGATCGAGTGGATCGCCGGCATCGTGAACGGCACGAGCAACTTCATCCTCTCGGAGATGCGTGCCAAAGGATTGCCGTTCGCGGAGGTGCTGGCGGAAGCGCAGCGCCTGGGTTACGCCGAGGCCGACCCGGCGTTCGACGTCGAGGGCATCGACGCCGCGCACAAGATGAGCCTGCTCGCGGCGATCGGTTTCGGCATCCCGGTGCAGTTCACGCGCGCGCACGTCGAAGGCATCACGCACCTGACCGACAAGGACGTGACGTACGCGGAAGAGCTCGGCTACCGCATCAAGCTGCTCGGCATCGCGCGCCGCACGCCCGCGGGCATCGAGCTGCGCGTCCACCCGACGCTGATTCCGGCAACGCGGCTCATCGCGAACGTCGACGGCGCGACGAACGCAATCCTGATCAAAGGCGACGCCGCCGGCGTCACGCTCTACCAGGGCGCCGGCGCGGGCTCGGAGCCGACGGCGTCGGCGGTGATCGCCGACATCGTCGACGTGACGCGCCTGATGCGCGCCGAGCCGGAGGAGCGCGTGCCGCACCTCGCCTTCCAGGCCGACTCGCTCAGCGACATCCCGATCCTGCCGATCGCCGACGTCGAAACGTCGTATTATCTTCGCGTGCGGGTGAAAGACCAGGTGGGGGTGCTCGCGGATTTGGCGCGCGCGCTGGCGGACGCCGGGATATCGATCGACGCGATGCTCCAGCAAGGAGCCGGCGACGACGAGAACGAGACGGACATCGTGATTCTCACCCACCGCACGCACGAGCGCAACTTCGACGCGGCGATCGAGCGCGTCGTCGAGCTGCCCGCGGTACGCCCCGGCTACACCCGCATCCGGCGCGAAGATTTGCTCTGACCGGACGGAACCGATCGTTCGCCGCGCGTATTGGGAGAGCCATGGACTTCGCGACGCGCGCCATTCATGCCGGGCAGGATGCCGACCCGGCCACCGGGGCGACCATCGTTCCCATCTATGCCACCTCGACGTATACGCAGGCGGCGGTCGGGGAGCACAAGGGGTTCGACTACTCGCGCGTCTCCAACCCGACTCGGCTCTCGCTCGAGACGCAGCTTGCGGCGCTCGAGGAGGCGCGCGAGTGCGTCGCGTTCGCGTCCGGATTGGGCGCCGAGAACGCGATCACGAGCCTGCTGTCCGCCGGCGACCATGTCGTCGTCAGCGACGACACGTACGGCGGAACGTACCGGCTGTTCACGCGGGTGCTCGAGCGGTTCGGGATGACGTTCACGTTCGTCGACATGACCGATCTCGATGCCGTGCGCGCGTCGATCCGTCCCAACACGAAGATGTTCTGGATCGAGACGCCCACCAACCCGATGCTGCGGATCGTCGACATCGCGGCGGTCGCGGCGCTCAAGACCGCCGGCGCGCTGGTGGTGGTGGACAACACGTTCTGCACGCCGTATTTCCAGTCGCCGCTCGCGCTCGGCGCGGACATCGTCATCCATTCCGCGACGAAGTACATCGGCGGTCACAGCGACGTGATCGGCGGCGCGGCGATGACGAACGATCCGGCCGTCGCCGCGGACCTCCGTCTGCTGCAGAAAACGCTGGGCGCGACGCTGAGCCCGTTCGACGCGTTCTTGATCTCGCGCGGCGCGAAGACGCTCGCGCTGCGCATGCGCGAGCACGAGCGCAACGCGATGGCGATCGCGAACTTCCTCACCGAGCGCGACGACGTGGCGCAGGTGTTCTATCCCGGACTCGCGTCGCACCCGCAGCACGCGCTCGCGCGCAAGCAGATGCGCGGTTTCGGCGGCATCATCTCCATGACGCTGCGCGGCCCGGAGTCGCGCGCGCTCGAGGTCGCCAAGCGCACGAAGCTGTTCTCGCTCGCGGAGAGCTTGGGCGGCGTGGAGTCGCTGATCAACCATCCCGCGCGCATGACGCACGGATCGATCCCCAAGGACGAGCGCGACCGCCGCGGCATCACCGACGGGTTGCTGCGCTTGTCGGTCGGTATCGAGAGTGCGCACGATCTCATCGCTGATCTGCGCCAAGCGCTCGACGCTACGCTCGCGCTCGCCGGCGTTTCAGCGAACGCGGATCGCGCCGCAGGCGACCCATCGAATCCGGACCGTATCCCCGCGACGCAGAACGAAGGCGCGCCGACCGCCTAGCTTTACGGTCCGGCAACCGTTCTCATCGGCGGCTCACCGGATTGCCACCGGCCGCTCATGCAATTCCCAGACTGCTCTCTGGCGAGGCACGGTAAGCTGTGCTCATGAAACTATCTCTACCGATGCTCGCCCTCGTCGTGGCGACCGGGTTACCCCTCGCCGCTTGCGCGCAGCAGAGCAACGCGGCGGAGAACGGCCCGTCGCCCGAGATCCGCGCGCAGATGCAGCAGGCTCGCGACACCACGAAGGCCGCGGCCCTCAACGACCTGAGCCCGGCGAACCGGGCCAAAGTCCAGTCGATCATCGACCAGGTCAACAACGGTCAGCTCACCGATCTTCGCGCCGCGGCGCAGCAGATCGACGCCGCGCTGACGCCCGCCGAGACCAAAGCGGTGCTCGGCGAGCGCGACAAGATGATGGCGACGATGCGCGCCAACATGCCCGCGCGTCCCGACGGCGCAGGCCCGAACGGCGGCCCCGGCGCGAATGCCGGCCCCGGCGCGAATGCCGGCCCCGGCCCCAACGGCGGACCTCCGAACGGCAACGGCCCGCGCGGCGGCTTCGGCCGCGGCGGCAATGACCCGGGACGCTTCCTGCTCTCGCTCGGCGTGAGCCGCGAGAAGATGCGCGCGCTGCGCCAGCAGCAGATGCAGCAACAGCCGCAGCAGAAGCCGCAGTAACCGGCTTCCCCGCATGCACCAAAAAGCGCGCCGGTCACCGGCGCGCTTTTTGTATGTCAGTCCTTGTCGAGGGCCTCGGCGAGCGCGGGGAGCGAGATCTCGTAGCGGTAGCCGACGTTGCGGTGATCGTCGTCGAACTCTTCGTGCCGGACCTCGAGGCCGAGATCGCGGCAGCGTTTGGTGAACACGCGCGCGCCGATGTCGAGCCCGTATTCGTCCTTGCGCCCGCAATCCAGATAGCGCAGCCGCAGGCGCTCCAGCGCGGCGCGCCCGGATGCGACGCGCTCGCACGGGTCGAACGCGAGCCAGCGCGCGAAGACGTCGTCGCGCAGCTCGCCCGTGTCGAGATCGAACGGCATGTCGACCGCGAACGCCTTCGCCGCAGCCGGTGAATACGCCGCGGCGTACGCGATCATCTCGATGGCCGAGTACCAATGCTGCGGGCGTTTCGGGCGGCGCTCGAACTCCTCGACGAACGCTTGCGCCGAGCCGAACTGCTCGAGCGCGCGCTGCGTCGCCGGGAACGACGGCAGGTGCGCGTAGCGAAAGTATGTGTCGCCGCTGTGGGACGCGAACGCCGCGAACATGCCCGGGGACGCGAGACACAAGTGCAGCGCGCCGAATCCGCCGGACGACTTGCCGAACACCGCGCGCCCGCCTTCGCGCGCGATCGTGCGGTAGTTCGCGTCGACGTGTCCGACGACATCGCGCACGGTGTACGTCGCGTAGTCGCCGTTGTGCACCGAGTCGACGTACTGCGAGCCGCCCAGGCGCGTGACGCCGTCCACGATCGCGAGGATCGCGGGCGGCATGCGGTTCTGCGCGACCAGCCGGTCCATCCACTGGACGACGTTCGTCTCCCAGATCTTCGTCCCGATCAGCGCGCCCGCGTCGCCGGTGAAGCCGTGCAGGCAGTACAGCACGGGATACCGGCGCGAGCCCTCGGGATCGTAGCCCGGCGGCGTGTACACGGGAACCGGCCGAATCGCGGGATCGCCGAGCGGGTTGCCGCGCAGCGCCGGGCTGTCCACGAAGTCGACGCGCAGCGATCCGCGCAGGTTCAGAAGATGCGAGAGTTCGTTCACGGTGACGGCGAATGGCGTTCGAATGATCCGAGGCGTGGGCCTGCGTTCGGCGGTCGCGATCAACGTCGCAACGATGGTCGGAGCGGGTCCCTTCATCACGCTGCCGCTCGTCGTCGTGGCACTCCACGGGTCGGTCTCCGCCGTGGCGTGGGTGCTCGGCGCCGTGATCGCGCTGTGTGACGGGCTGGTGTGGGCGGAGCTCGCGTCGCGCTACCCGCGCAGCGGCGGAACGTACACGTACCTGCGCGAGGCGTTCGGACCGCGCGGCCCCGGACGGTTCGTCGCGTTCTTGTTCGTGTGGCAGTTCCTGTTCTGGGCGCCGCTCATTCTCGCGTCGGGCTACATCGGCTTCGCGCAGTACGCGGCGTATCTGGTGCCGGCCGTCGCTGCGCCGGTGCCGTCGCACCTGCTCGCGGTCGCGGTCGGCGTCGTCACGCTCGCGGCGCTCTACCGCGCGATTCCGCAGATCGCGCGCACCGCGCTCGTGCTCGGCGGCGTCGCGCTGGTGACGCTGCTCGCGGTGGCGTTCGCCGGGCTGACGCATCCGTACGCCCCGCCGGCGCACACGATTCCAATGACGTTCACGTTCGCGATCGGCGTCGTCGCGCTCGGCAACGCGCTGGTGATCACGCTGTACGACTACGGCGGGTACGGCGACGTCTGCGCGCTCGGCGACGAGGTGGTGATGCCGGCGCGCACGATTCCGCGCGCGATCGTGCTGTCGGTGCTGTTCGTCGGCGCGGCGTACG
>JAXDMB010000073.1:0-5217 GCA_034666325.1 Vulcanimicrobiota bacterium | reverse complement strand
CCGGATGGCGAAATAGGCGCTACTTCTCGTCGAGCGGGCCGTCGTCCACCGAGCGCAAAATGTCGAGATACTGTTCGAGGCGCACGGGGTCGGGATAGGACTCCCAGAACGTCGCTGCGTCGTTGCGCGCGAGCCCCTGCACCGCGACGCCGCGGTGGTAGTCGTAGTCGCGCCAGAGCGTCGAGCCGAGCTTCTCGCTTCGTGCGAGCAAGAACAGCAACACGACGGCCGCGAACGCGGCGGCTGAACGCGACGCGACGGTGCGTAGCGCGAGCGCGCGCGGCAGCAGCATCGCGACCACCGCGAGCAGCAGAAACGCGGACACCGAGACGTAGCGCGGTGACATTGCCTGCGGCTCGCCCATTCCCGCGCGCGTGTACGACGTGACGACGGCGCCGCCGAGCGCGTACGCGCCGAGACCGATCCACGGCCACGTCCGCTCGCGTTCGCCCGCGGAGCGCAGCGCCGTGATGGCAGCGGCGACGAACGCGAGCACGATCGCCGCCCCGATCGCTTCAAGGACGTGCAGGCTCATCTCGGCGCTGCGCAGCGGCGTGCCGAGGAACACGAGCGCGTAGCGGAACGCGTCGCCGAACGAACGCGCGCGGAGCTGCGCGGTCGCCGGGTCGCCCGCATACCCCGTGAAATAAACCGCGAACGCGGCCGCCGAAACGCCGCACCAGGCGGCAGTCGTGCGCAACGGCGCGCGCGTGCCGAGCAGGACGACGAGCCCGCACGGCCAGATGATGAGCCCCGGCGCGAGCGTGAACGATGCGATGAGCGCGGCGCCCGCGGCGAGCGCCACGTCGCGCGGCGAACGCGCCGGCGCGCAGAGACGGTCGGCGGCGATCAGCATCGCGCCGGCGGCGAGCGGCCAGCCGACGTTCGAGCCGGTGAGAAAGCTTTCGAACGCGATCGGTCCCGCGATCAGCCACGCGCCGATCGCGAACGCGGCGTCGGCGGCGAGCGCGTTCATCGACCGGTGCAGCAGGCGGTGCAGCGCGATGAGACCGACGATCGCGCACGCCAGTCCGGCCAGCTCTTCGCGCACGACGTTCCAGCCGCCGAGCCGGTCGAACGCGACGAACATGACGTTGGCGACCAGCTCGCGATGGCCGTTGTGCGGCGCCCACACGCCGGCCCAGTGCAGCGTGCCGGACCGGAGCGCGGCGGCCAGCACGGTCCAATCCCATTCATCGCTGTACGGCACGTTGACGGACCACAACACCATGCGCACCAGCGCGATGAACGGCGCGGCGACTCCCACGAGCGGCAGGAGCGATCGTGCGATGCGCACGAGCGTCGGGGAAAGCGTCTGCAGCGTGTTCTCCGGGAAGCCGGCGTTCGTTTGCGGAACGCGCGTGCGTCGATGGGCAGGCGGTTCTCGGACGCGAATTGGACGACCTTGGCACTGCTCGCGGTGCTCGCGCTCACGCTCATCGCGATCGTCGCCGTGCCGACGCGCCGCGTCCGCGCACACCGGCCGGCGCATGCCGCAGCGCCGGCCGCCCGCACGGAAAGCGACGGTGCCCGCGGACGTCCGCCCGCACTGCGGGCGAGCGCGTTTAGCGTTTCACGCCGCGCGGTATGATGGCGTCGGAGAATCCAATGAGCTAGACAAACGAGGACCCCGGCCGCGCGTGCGACGGGGTCCTCAGCGTTAGCGCGATCCGCTTTGCCGCGCGAGCCGATCGCTTTCAGCGATACGGAGCTTCTGGTCGCGCCAAAGAATCGTGCGTCCCCAGAGGCCGCGTGCCCACACGGCGACGCCGAACGCGTCGCGCAGCGGGATGAGACGTCGCGGCGGCCGGCTCCACGAGCCCATGGCAGCATGTGCGGCGTGATGGATCCCGAGCCGGAGCAGCGCGGCGACCAGGGCGAGGACCAGCGCCGGGCGCTTGTCGCGGGCGAGCACGAGGTGGGCGAGCGCGAGCGGGAGCGGGTACGTCAGCACGATTCCGCGATAGTTCAATGGGCGAATCGCGCGAATCGTGCGCGCCCAGCGCAGCTCGTGCTCGAAGAGCGCGCGCAGGTTGCGTTCCGCGACGACGTTCACCACGACGCAGCGCGCGACCGCGACCAGATAGCCCTTCTCGGTGACGAGCCGGCCCAGCGCGAAATCGTCGGCGAGGTGATCTCCGAGCGCCTCGATGCCGCCGATCGCGGAGAGAACCTCGCGGCGAACGGCCATCGTCGAGCCGAACATGAACCGCACCGGCTCGATCGCGCACGCGACGAGTGTCGACGGGGTGAACTGCTCGGTGAGACACATCGCGCCGAGCACCGACGCGAGCGATTCATCCGCCGGCTCGCCGCGATAGACCGCGGTCACTGCGCCGACGTGCGGATCGGCGAACGGCGCCGTCACCGCATCGAGGTAGTCGGGCGTCACGCGCATGTCGCTGTCGGAGATCACGAGTATCTCGCCGCGAGCGCGAGCGACCATCGGCGCAACGTTCGTCATCTTCGGATTTCGGAACCGTGCGACACCGTCGCCGACGACGACCGCGGTGCGGCCCGGCGCGCCGCCGGCGACGCGCCGGATTACGTCGAGAGTGGGATCGCTGCCGTCGTGCACGCCGAAGAGGACCTCGTATCGCGGATAGTCCTGAACGCAGAACGAACGAAGATTCTCCTCGAGCTGCGGCTCGATGCCGCACACCGGCTTGATGATGCTCACGGCCGGACGCGGCTCGAGCGCGGGCGGCATTTCGTTCCGGCGCCTCGCGAACGTACGGAGCTGAACGATCGCGGTGGCGGCATAGGCGATTCCGACGAGTACCGCCCCGAGCGTCAGCTTCTCCGCGAGACGGCGCGGATCAGCGCCCATCGGCCAAGTCGCGAAAGGCGATCCGCTCGGCGCCGCTCGCGCGCACCGCTTCGGCGACGTGCGGGCTCAGCAGCGCCGCGAGCTCGTCCTCGAGCTGATACGATTTCAGGTGGTGCGCGATCCCCGGCCAGCGTCTCGTCGCGGCGTGAAAGTACATCTCCGTCGCACCGTCCGGAAGATTCTGCACGAAGCTCAGCACGCGCTCTTCGGTCATGCGGCCGGTGTCGTTGAACCCGAACACGTGGTCGTTGTGCGCGACGCCGTACGCGCGCATGCGCGCTTTCATCAGCCGCAAGAACGGCGAGAGAAAGAGCGCGCTCGCGAGCCGGCCGCGATAGTCGTCGTGCGTCGCGCGCCACGACGGGCCGAACGGTTCGTCCGGGATGCGCATCGGCGGGCGCCCGTAGTCGCGCGCGAGATCGAGGATCACCCCGAGCACGGTGGGATGCAGATGATAGTGGCATTGCGCGTTGACGTGATCGAGCGGCAAGCCGGTCGCGCGAAAGGCCTCGAACTGCGCGCGGATCTCGTCGGCGAGCTGGCGCCCGATGCCGGGGCGAAAGAAGTATTTCATGCCGGCGCGCGCGAGCTCGCTCGAGAAGAGGCCGTCGCTTCCGACGAGATCCGGGATGCGCTCGGGCGGCAGCACCGGGCGGCCCGCGACGACCACCACGTGCAGCCCCACCGCGAGCGACGGGTTCGCACGAGCGCGCGCGACGGCGTCGGCAGCAGCGTCTTCGGCGACCATCAGGCTCGCCGCGGTCACGATCCCGTCGCGGTGCCCGACCTCGATCGCCTCGTTGACCGGAACGGAAAGTCCGAAGTCGTCGACCGTGACGATCAGCCGGCGTCGCACCCGCGCTGCCTGCGCTCCGCTCGCGCGGAAGCCCTGCCTGCGCTAGTCGCCCGCCGGCTCCGCGTGATAGGCACGGCGAAGCGCCGTCAGAGGAGGGCACGGTTATACACGGCTCTGTCCACAGGGATACCACCGAAGTCGCCGGGAACGGGCGGCGGATGCGGTCACGGCTCGAATGACGACGACCATGACGTGGTCGCCGATGCTCGAGCAGTACTTCGGGATGAAGCATCGCTATCCCGAAGCCATCTTGCTTTCGCGCGTCGGCGATTTCTACGAAGCCTACGGCGAAGACGCGGAAACGATCGCGCGGGCGCTGTCGATCGCCCTGACGTCGAAGGAAGCCGGCGGCGGGCGCCGCGTCGCGATGGCCGGCGTGCCGCATCACGCGCTCGACGGCTATCTCGCCAAGCTCGTCGCGCAGCGCCGCGTGGTCGCGCTCGCCGAGCAGCTCGAAGCGCCGATTCCCAACAAGCTGGTGCGGCGAGACGTCGTGCGCGTCGTGACGCCGGGGACGCTGCTCGAAGAGCACATCCTCGAGCGGTCGGCGCACAACTATCTCGCCGCGATCACCGCGTTCGACGACGACCTCATCGCGCTGGCGCACGCGGACATCTCCACCGGCCACGTCGCCGCGACCGCGTTCGAAGGCCCGTCCGCGCTCGAGGACGTCATCGCGGAGCTCGCGCGCATCGATCCCGCCGAGCTGGTCGCCGACGTCCCGGGCGGCATACGCACCGCGCTCGACGGCGCGCTCGAGCACGCCGACACGCGCGTCGCCGCGCCGCTGCTCGCCGCGGTCGGTGAGCGCTCGCGCGACACGATCGACGGGTTCTCGTTCGACGCGTCCATGGCGATGCACCGGGCGCTCGATGCGCTCGGCGCGTTCGTGCGCCGCGTCAGCATCCAGCAGAGCGCCGGGCCCGCGCTGCGCGACGCGCAGTTCTACCGCCAAGCGACGTTCATGGCGCTCGACCCGAACACGCGCAAGCACCTCGAGCTCACCAAGGCGCTCGGCGCAAACCCGCGCGCGACGCTGCTCGCGACGATCGACCGCACGCGCACGGCGATGGGCTCGCGGCTGCTGGGCCGCTGGCTGCTCGCGCCGCTGGTGAGCGCGGCGTCGATCGGCGCGCGCGCCGATTGCGTGGAGTCGCTCGTGCGCGACGCCGCGCGGCGTCTCGCGCTGCACGACGTGCTCGACGGCTGCTTCGATTTGGAGCGCATCGGTCAGAAGGTGCGCTTCCGGCGCGTGCTGCCGCGCGATCTCGCGTCACTGCGCCGCACGCTGGCGCTGCTCGACCCGATCTCCGACGCGCTGCGCAACGACGCGCTGCCGGCCGGGCTGCGCTCGATCGCCGAGCGCGTCGGCGAGTTCGACGACGTGCGCGCCGACTTGAACGCGGCGCTGGTCGACGAACCGCCCGCGACGCTGGGCGACGGCGGCGTGATCCGCGCGGAGGCGAGCAGCGACCTCGCCGAATGCGTCGCGCTGCGCGGCGATGCGCGCTCCCGCATCGCCGCACTCGAA
>JAXDMB010000072.1:0-8551 GCA_034666325.1 Vulcanimicrobiota bacterium | reverse complement strand
TGTTGTCGCGCCCGTGACAGCTCGCCTGCACGATTACGTTCTTGTCGAAGCCCAGAAAATCGCGCAGCTCGAACAGTTTCTCCTTGGGCGCGTCGCACGGCGTGTACTTGCGCTCGGGCGCGTACGGGAACGCGTCGCCCGGGCCGAACACATGGCAGTGCGCGTCGACCGCACCCGGCGGCGGAATGTAGCTCGGCTTGCGCGGGCTGGGGTGGAACGGGCGGTAGTTCGCGTCCATCGTGAACGTCGTCATGCGTGCGCGGTCTTTCCCAGCTTGGCGGCGAGGCGCGGGTACACGCGGTACGCGTTCGTCTCGTAGATTTTCGTGCGGTCGTCGTTCGTCACCGCCAGCGCGTCGACGTAGCGCTTCGTGTCATCGTAGTAGTGGCCGGTTTCGGGATCGATGCCGCGCACCGCGCCGACCATCTCCGAGCCGAACAGGATGTTCTCCACTGGGATCACCTTGGCGAGCAAATCGATGCCCGGCTGGTGGTACACGCACGTGTCGAAGAAGACGTTGTTCAGCAGCAGCTCGGTGAGCGGCGGCTTCTTCATGTCCTGCGCGATTCCGCGATAGCGGCCCCAGTGGTAGGGCACCGCTCCGCCGCCGTGCGGGATGATGAAACGCAGCGTCGGGAAGTCGCGGAACAGGTCGGACGTGAGGAACTGCATGAACGCGGTCGTGTCGGCGTTGAGGTAGTGCGCGCCCGTCGCGTGGAAGTTCGGGTTGCACGACGAGCTCACGTGCACCATCGCCGGCACGTCGAGCTCCACCATCTTTTCGTACAGCGGGTACCAGTGGCGGTCGGTGAGCGGCGGGCTGTCCCAGTGGCCGCCCGACGGATCGGGGTTGAGGTTGCAGCCGATGAAGCCGAGCTCGTTGATGCACCGCTCGAGCTCGGGGATGCTGTTCGCCGGCGGCGCGCCCGGTGATTGCGGAAGCTGGCACACGCCCACGAAATTCTGCGGGTACAGCGAGCACACGCGCGCGATGAGGTCGTTGCACGCGCGCGACCACTGCTTGCTGGTCTCTTCCGTGCCGATGTGGTGCGCCATCCATGACGCTCGCGGCGAGAAGATCGTGAGATCGCTTCCGCGCTCGCGCTGCAGCTTGAGCTGTGCGTTCTCGAGGCTCTCGCGGATCGCGTCGTCGCTGATGTGAAGGCTGTCGAGCGAGGGCGTCAGCGCGGGATCCTTCAGCCCCGCAACTTGCGCGTCCCGAAAAGCGCCGAGCTCCGGCGGCGTGGTGGTGTAGTGCCCGTGGCAGTCGATGATCATGCGGTCTTTCCGGCAGCAGCGAGTTCGCGTGTGGTTCCGTCCCACACGGCAGTCGGGACGTAGACGTCGCCCGCCATCAGCGCGCGCGCGGTACGCAGCAGCGCGGAGCGCTCCACGTGCACCGTGTCGCCGTCCGTGACGAGCAGCATGTCCACGGTGAAGAACCCGGTCGGGTGCTCGATGTCGAGCCTGCGCACGCCGAGTTGCGCGCCGGCCGCGGCCGCCTCGCTCGCCCGCGTGCCGCCATTCGCGACCTCGCGCGCCGGCGCGCCGGCGCTCGCGACTTCGGCCGCGACGGTGCCCGGGTATGCGCACGCCGTTGCGACGCTGACCGCGCCGAACACGCCGATCGCCTTGTGCACTTTGTGCGGAATGAAGTTGCGCGTCGATACCGCACCGCCGTTCACCGCCGGCGCGACCAGGCACATCTTGGGCACCGTCTTCTTCGTGACGTCGCCGAGGTTCATCAGCCGCCCCGCCGCGAGCCGCACGCGTTCGACTCGCGCCTTTAGATCCGCATCGGCCTCCAGTTCGGCCGGCGTCTCGTGGCCGGTCTTCCCGAAATCCGACGCGCGCATCACCACTACCGGCATGCCGTTGTCGATCAGCGTCGCTTCGATGCCTTCCACGACGTCGCGCGCGTTGCCGGTGGGGAGCAGCGCGCCGCCGGTGCTCGAGCCCGCGATGTCGAGAAAGTCGATCACGATCGGCGCGGCGGTTCCCGGCACGCCGTCGATCCGCGCGTCGCCGTCGTACCGAACCCGGCGGCGCGGGGTCTGCACCGTGGCGATCGCGACGCTCGCCGTGTTCACCATGTGGATGCGGACCTTGGTCTCGCCGTCGTCCGCCGCGACGAGCCCTTTCTCGATCGCGAACGGCCCGATTCCGGCGAGCATGTTGCCGCAGTTCTGCGACGCGTCCACGCGCGGCTCGTCCGGGACGACTTGCAAGAACAGATAGTCCACGTCGGCGTCCGGCCGCGTCGACGGGCTGACGATCGCGACTTTGCTCGTGAGCGTGTCGGCGCCGCCGATGCCGTCGATCTGGCGCGCGTCGGGCGAGCCCATCAGCGCGAGCAGCACGCGATCGCGCAGCGCCGGATCGGCCGGCAAATCGGAGGCGAGAAAGAACGGGCCTTTCGACGTGCCGCCGCGCATCAGCGTGCACGGAACCGCGGTCTGGCTCACGACGCCGCTCCTTCCGCGAGCGCTCGCGCATCGTCGTAATAGCGGATGCCTTTGGCGGCGAGCTTGTCGCGCATGCCGTACACGTCCAGTCCCAGCTCGCCGGCGGCGAAGCGCTTGCGGTTCGTCTCTTCCTTGTTCACGCGCGCCAGCGATGCGCTCAGCGCGTCGTCGATCCGCGCGCGCGGCACCACCAGCACGCCGTCATCGTCGGCGACGATCGCGTCGCCGGGTTCCACGCGCTGTCCCGCGCACACGATCGGAACGTTCACGTCGCCGAGCGTCTCCTTGACGGTGCCTTGCGCGAACACCGCCTTCGACCACACGGGGAAGTCCATCGCTTGCAGCGTGCGGATGTCGCGGCAGCCGGCCTCGATGATGAGCCCCCGAACGCCGCGCGCCTTCAGTACGCCGCCGAACAGATCGCCGAAGTACCCGTCCTCGCACGGCGACGTCGGCGCGACCACCAGCACGTCGCCTTCGCGAAGGAGCTCCACGACCACATGGATCGTCATGTTGTCGCCGGGCGCGACCGTGACCGTCACGGCATTGCCGACGATGGAGGCGCCGGGATAGATCGGCCGCATGTACGACGCCATCAAGCCCGTGCGACCGATCGCCTCATGCACCGTCGCAACCCCTCGCTCGGCCAGCGGTGCGAGGTGTTCGAGGGACGAACGCTCGATGTTGCGCACGACGATGCCGCTCATGACGGGAGCAATTTCCGAGTTGGGGGCATGCCCTCCTGGAAATCTCGTGGATCGACGGGGAATTCGCTGTAGCGAATCCCTGCTGCTCTTCACGCCCCCAGGGGACGGTCTGGGCCGAATTCGTGGCCACCGGCCGGAGTCGGCGTGCTATGCGCCAAAAAGCGCCGTGTGATCGACGATCTTGTGCTTGCGAATCGGATTCTCTACGACCTTGGGGTCGTTGACGGGTTTGGGCATGTCAGCGTGCGGCATGACCGGGATCCCGAGCGGTTTCTGCTTGCGCGGAATATGGCGCCGGCGCTCGTCACCGCGGAAGACGTCATGACGTTCGCGCTCGACGGGACGGCGCTCGGTGATCCGCGGGTGCCGTATCTCGAGCGGTTCATCCACGGCTCCATCTACCGTGCGCGGCCGGACGTCGGCGCGGTGGTGCACAGTCATTCGCCTGCCGTGATTCCGTTCGGCGTCGTCTCCGGGGTGCAGCTGCGGCCCGTGTTCCACATGGCGTCGTTCATGCGCGGGCCGGCGCCGGTGTTCGAGATTCGCGACGCAGCGGGGCCCGACAACGATATGCTGGTGCGCGATGAAGCGCTCGGCGACGCGCTGGCGCGCTCGCTCGGCGACGGCTGCTTCGTGCTCATGCGCGGGCACGGTTCGACGACGGTCGGCCGCGACGTGCGGGAAGCCGTCTTCCGCGCAGTCTATGCCGAGGCGAACGCTCGCGCTCAGGCTGAAGCAATGCGGCTCGGGCCGGTGACGTTCCTCAGCGAAAGCGAAGCGGCTCGTTCGACCGAGTCGAACGCGGGCCAGATTCAGCGCGCTTGGGAGCTGTGGAGCCGCAAGCTGTCGATCTAATTCGCGAAAGGCTGTTTAGACCGCGAGCAGGTGGGCGGGGATCATTCGGCCGCGTGAGCGGGTCGCGCGGCGCGTGCGGTCTTGTACGACGGCTTGGCGGTTCACGAACGCGTTGGTCGACGAACCGGCACTCGGGGTTAAAGCGTCGGCGCTCAGCGCGATGTAGAGGTCGAGCAGCTCGTCGAACACGTGGCGGATTTTGTCGTCGTTGCTCAGCAGCGCCAGGACGGCGGTTGCTCGCACGAGGTCATCGATGCGGGTCAGCTTCTGCATGAGCGGTTCGGGCGACGCCACGATGGCGTTCCGGCGCTCGATGATTCGCGATAGCGACATGCGGCACTCCCTTCAATGGGTTACCCTGCACTTTCTATCGGCAGCCGCGGACGGTCGCATTACCCGACGAGGAGGGTCCTTCCGGTAAAGGTTATAGCGCGTTTCGTTCGAGATTCGCTTTGAGCTTTTGAAGCAGCGCGCGCAAATCTTCGATCTCGTCCGGATCGAAGCCGGCGGTCGCGCCGTTGATCACCCGCGCGGCATAGCCCAAGAACTGCGTGCGCAGGCCGCGGCCGCGATCCGTGAGGTGGATGTGGATCTTGCGGCGGTCTTGCGTGCTGCGGACGCGAATGACGAGATCGCGCTTCTCCATCGCGTCGATCGTGGCGACCGTCGACTGCTCCTGAATCGCGATGCGCTCGCTGAGCTCGCGCTGTGTAAAGCCTTCGTGCTGCCAGAGCTCGCGAAGCACGAAGTACTGGCCCAGCGTGACGTCGTGCGGCGCCAGCTGCGTCTGCAGTTGCGCCAGCACGAGACGGTTCGTCTCGCGGATGAGATAGCCGATGCTGCGCGAGGGATCGCGGTTGAACGCCGACGTGCTTGCGGGAGCGCGCGCAGTCGCGCGGGCGGGTGCCGGAGCGGACGCCTTGCTCATGCCGAATTCTCAGCGGGAGCCAGAATGGCGCGCAGGCGGTCGGTCAAGGCCGCCGCAGCGGAGGCGCCCGCGCCCGCGGAGCCGGCCGCTGCGCCGTCGTCCGCAGTTACGCCGCTCGCGCTTCCGATTCCGAGATAGCGTTCCACGATTTGCGGCGACTCCAGCAGCTCGCGACCCGAGCCTTGCGCGACGATGCTGCCGTTTTCCAGAACGTATCCGCGGTCGGCGACGGCGAGCGTCATGCGCGCGTTCTGCTCTGCGATGAGCACGGAGATGCCGGCGCCGCGCAGATCGCGCAGGATCGCAAAGATACGCTCCACCAGCGCGGGCGAGAGCCCGAGCGACGGTTCGTCGAGCAGCAGCAGGCGCGGCCGCGCCATCAATCCGCGGCCGATCGCGAGCATCTGCTGTTGTCCGCCGGAGAGCTCCGCAGCCGGGCGGTCGAGGCGCTCGCGCAGCACCGGGAACCGCTCGAGGACGTCTTCCAGCCGGCGTTCGAGCTCGCGCGCGTCGGCGTCGCGGCGCACCGCGTACGCGCCCAATCGCAGGTTCTCGCCGACGGTCAGGCCGCCGAACACGTCGCGTCCTTCCGGAACGTGCGCGATGCCGCGCCGCACGCGCTGCGGCGCCGGTACGCCGGCCAGCGATGCGCCTGCGAGCGCGATGTCGCCGCCGCGCACGCGCACCAGTCCGGAGATCGTCTTCAGCAGCGTCGACTTGCCGGCGCCGTTCGCACCCACGAGCGCAACGGTTTCGCCGTCGGCGACGTCGAGGCTGACGCCGCGCAGCACCGTGGCGCTGCCGTATCCGGCTTGCACGTCGCGCAACGCGAGCATCACGGCGTCACCGGCGCTGCGCGGCCGACGTACGCTTCGATCACCGCGTCGTCCGCTTGAATCTCCGCGGGCGTCCCGTTCGCGATGAGCTTGCCGGCATCGAGCACGAGAACGCGGTCGGCGATTCCCATCACGAGCGACATGTTGTGCTCGACGACGAACACCGTCGTGCCCGAATCATGGATCGCGACGAGGAGGCGCGCGAGCTGTGCGGTCTCAGCGTCGTTGAGGCCGGCGGCCGGCTCGTCCAGCAGCAGCATGCGCGGGCGCGAGATCACCGCGCGCGCCAGCTCGACGAGCTTCTGGCTGCCCAGCGGCAGCGCGGTCGCGTCGCGGTCGCGCATGCCGGTGAGGCCGATCGCGTCCAGCAGCGCGACGGCGCGGTGCGTCATCGTGCGCTCCTCGCGGCCGGCGCTCGCGAGCGCGAACGCGTGTGCCCACATCGGCGACCGCGCCGACATGTGCATCCCCGCGAGCACGTTCTCCAGCACCGTCATGCCGGGAAACGCGCGCGCGGTCTGAAACGTGCGCACGAGCCCGAGCCGCGCGATCGCGTCGCTGTTCTTCCCCGCGAGCGGCGTGCCGAAGAACGTGACGGTTCCCGCATCGCTGCGATACAGGTTCGTGAGCAGGTTGAAGAGCGTGCTCTTCCCGGCGCCGTTCGGCCCGATGAGCGCCGTCAGCGTCCCGGCCGGCACGTCGAACGACACGTCGTCAACCGCGAGCACGCCGCCGAACGCCTTGCGCAACCCGGAAATCGCGAGCGCCGTCGGGGCCGGCGTCATGTCGGAACGCTTCCCGGCGGCGCAGCGGCCTCGGTGGTGCGGCGTTCTTTGCGCGCCACGGCCGCGGTGATCACGCCGAGGATTCCCTGCGGAAGCAGCAGCAGTCCACCGACCAACACGATGCCCGCGAACAGCGTCTTCGCCTGGTTCAGCGGTTGGATCGCTGTTGGCAGGATCACGAGCAGCAGCACGCCGAGCAGTGGGCCCGCCAGCGAGCCTTCGCCGCCGATCACGAGCATCGTCACGTACTCCAGCGAACGCGGTGTGCTCACCATGTCGGGCGAGAGGAACTGGAAGTAGTACGCGTACAGGCTGCCGGCGAGCGACGCGCACGCCGCGCTGATCAGGAACGCGTACAGTTTGTACCGCGGTACGTCGATGCCGAGTGCCAGCGCGGCGGTTTGGTCCGTGCGGATCGCGCGCAACGCGCGGCCGAAGTCCGAGCGCAGCAGGTTCGCGAGCAGCACGAACACCACCAGCGCGATTCCCCACACCAGATAATAGTTCGCGCGCGCGTCGGCGAACGTGAAGCCGAAAATCGAGAAGTGCGGCACGCCGGTGAGACCGGACGGGCCGCCGGTGAGCTCGCTGAGCCCGACCGCAAGCGAGTCGACGAGCAAGCCGAACGCGAGCGTCGCGAGCGCCATGTAGATGCCGCGCAGACGCACGGTGATGAGCGAGAGCACCACCGCGCACGCGAGCGACGCGATCAGTCCGACCACGATTCCCGCGAGCGGCGGCATATGGTACCGCACCGTCGCGATTGCCGCACCGTACCCGCCGAGCGCGACAAACGCCGCGTGACCGAGGCTGATCTGTCCCGCGAAGCCCATCAGCACGTCGAGCCCCATCACCGCGATGAACACGATGCCCGCGATCGACAGTGAGCTGAGCGCGCCGCCGCCGAGTACGAGCGGCAGCAGCACGACGACCACCGCGCCGGTGATGAACGCGCTGCGCGCCGTGCGCGGGTCGATGCGCGTGCGCACGCCGAGCGGGTGCGCGGCCGCCGCGCGGTTGTCCTCGCGCCGCGCGCCGCGTCCGAACAGCCCGTTGGGCCGCCACACCAGAACCACGATCAGCAGCCCGATCGCGAGCGTCGTGGCGAAGATCGACGACACGTACGCCGCCCCGAGCTGCTGCAGCACGCCGATCCCCAAACCGCCGAGCAGCGCGCCGGCGAACGACCCCATCCCGCCGATCGCGACCGAGATGAAGCCGTACACCGTGAAGAAGCGCCCGCCGTCGAACTGCAGCGACACGACGGGCCCGATCGCAATCCCGCTGAGCGCGCCGAGCACGGCGGCCGCGGTGTAGGAGAACACGCGCACGCGCTCGACGTCGATGCCCATCAGCGTCGCGGCGTTCGGGTTCTCCGCGCACGCGCGCAGCGCTTTGCCGAACGTCGTGCGCTGCAGCACGTACCACAGCGCGGCGACCACCACCGCGGTGATCCCGATGTCCCAGAACGCCTGCGTGGGAATCTTCGCGCCGCCGATCGACACGGGCTGGTAGCCGGAGAACGGCGGAAGCTGGTACGGCTGGCTGCCCCACACCAGCAGCGCGGCGCCCTCGAACAGCGTGAGCAATCCGCCGGTGAGCATCACCATGCCGCTCGGCGGCAAGCGCCGCAGTCCGGGCGCGAAGATGAACACCGCGACCAGATAGCCGATCACCGCCGCGACGCCGAGCGCCGCCAGCGCGGCGAGCGCCGCCGGCCACCCGAACGTCTGCTCGAACGAGTACGTCGTGAGCGCGCCGAGCACCACGAACGCCCCCTGCGCCAAGTTCACCGTGCCGGTGACGCGGAACACGAGCGCGAACCCGATCGCGACCAACGCGAAGACGGACCCCTGAACGAGGCCGCCTATGGTGATCGCGAGCGCTGCATCCATCGAAACGGCGTTCTAGCGGAGCGGGTCTCCGCCCGGCTTGCTGACGGGCACGAAAAGCTCCTTACCCGCGTCGTAGCGCA
>JAXDMB010000071.1:0-3768 GCA_034666325.1 Vulcanimicrobiota bacterium | reverse complement strand
GCCTCAGGGCAGGCCGGCGCGGTACGCGCGCACTTCTTCGGTGACCTTCGCGTATGCCGCGTCGATCGCGTCCACGCGTTCGCGCGCGCCCTCCAGGTTGCCGGTGCGCGCGCGCGCGTCGAGCTCGGTGGCGAGGCGGTACACCACGTTCGCGCCGATGGTCCCGGCGCTGCCTTTGATGCCGTGCGCGGCGCGCGCGACGACCGTCGCGTCGTTCGCGGCGAGGCCTTCCTCCATCGCGCGGCGGTGCTTCTTCCCGGTCTCGAGCGCCATGTCGAGCAGGTCGGCGATCCCCGTGACGTCGTCTTCGAATGCCTCTTCGAGCCGCGTCAGGTCCAGCACGTTCTTATCCGGCATCCAGCACGTTCATCAGCCCACACCCACTCCGTTCGCGAAGCGTTCGACCAGCGCGCGCAGCGCGGCGAGCTGCACGGGTTTCGCGAGATAGTCGTCCATCCCCGCGGCCAGGCAGGCCTCCCGGTCGCCGTCCAGCGCGTTCGCGGTCATGGCGACGATCGGGACGTGGCCGCCGCGCGTCGTCTCGGCGCGCCGGATCTCCCGCGTCGCCTCGAAGCCGTCCACGTCGGGCATCTGGCAGTCCATCAGCACGAGATCGTAGTCGCCGTGCGCGACCGCGTCGACCGCTTCGCGGCCGTCGGTCACGGCGTGCGCGCGATAGCCCAGCTTCTTGAGCTGCTGCAGCGCGAGCTTGCGGTTCACCGGATTGTCCTCGGCCACGAGCACGAGCACGACGCCGTCGTCCTGCGGCTGGTCGGCAACCGGATCGGCATGCGCCGCGGGCGCAGCGGATTCGGGCGTGCCGGCGAGCGCCGCGACGAGCGCGTCGTGCAGCGCGTTCTGGCGGATCGGCTTGCGCACGACGGCGGCGAAGCCGCTCGCGCGCGCGTCGTCCGCGCCGGACGGCTCGTCACTGCCGGTGACCAGGACCATCGGAACGCGTTCGCATCCCGCGAGGCCGTGCAGCCGTGCGGCAAACGCGAACGCATCGCCGCCCGCGCGACGGTCGACGACCACCACGTCGAACGGACCGCGCCGCGCCGCCGCCGCTCCGGCGAGCTCGAGCGCGTGCGCGGCGTTGCCGGTGCTCGAGGCCACGGCGCCCCAGGCGAGCAGATACTGATCGACCACTTGGCGCGCGACGGCTTCTTGATCGGCGACCAGAATGCGGGCGCCGCGCAGCGCGTCGCCGCGTTCGACGGCGAGATCGTCCTCGACGCGCGTGAACGGCACGGTGAACCAGAACGTCGAGCCGCGTCCGAGCGTGCTGTCGAAGCCGATCGTGCCGCCCATCAGCTCCACGATGCGGCGCGAGATCGACAAGCCGAGGCCGGTGCCGCCGTAGCGCCGGCGCGTCGACTGATCCGCTTGACGGAACGGCTCGAATAGCTGGTCCGCCGCTTCGGGCGCGATTCCGGCGCCCGTGTCGGTGACCGAGAAGCGCAGCGTCGCGGTGCGCGCGCCGTCGACTTTGTCGACGCGATCCACGACGGCGCGCACCGTGACGCTGCCCTGCGCGGTGAACTTCACGGCGTTCGCGATCAGGTTGAGCAGCACTTGGCGCAGCCGGTCGGCGTCGCCGAGCACGTGGTGCGGAACGTCCGGCGCGACGTACGTCGAGAGCGAAAGCCCTTTCTTGCGCGCCGCGGCGGCGAGAATGTCGGTCGCGTTCTCGACGGCCACGAGCGGCGCGAACGGAACGGCCTCGAGCTCCATGCGCCCGGCTTCCATCTTCGAGAAGTCGAGGATGTCGTTGACGATCGCGAGCAGCGACTCGGCGGAGTCGCGCACCGTCACCGCGTACTCGCGCGCTTCGTCGGAGAGCGGCGTCTGCAGCATCAGCTCGGACATGCCGACGACCGCGTTGATCGGCGTGCGGATCTCATGGCTCATCGTCGCGAGGAACTGCGACTTCACCTCGGCCGCCTCGACGGCGCGGTCGTGCGCGGCGCGGATCGCTTCTTCCGCCGCCTTGCGTTGCGTGATGTCGCGCAGGATGATGATCGTCTCGCCGAACGCGTGCGTGACGTCCCGCCCGCGCGCGAACTCGACGGGGAAGTACGTGCCGCGTGCGTCGCGGCCGACGGTTTCGACCACCGTCGCTTCGGGCGCCCCGGCGATGCTCGCGAAGTCGGGCAGAATGCGCGCGATCGGCGTCCCGGTCAAGTCTTCGGCGACGAAACCGAACAGCGCGGCGGCGGCCGGGTTCACCGATGCCACCGCGGCGCGCGTGTCCACTGCGATCAGGGCGTCGGCGACGCCGTTCACGATGCCGCGCAAGCGGCGCTCGTTGGTGGCGAGCACGTGCGAGAGGCGGTTCGTCTCGGCGAGCAGCGCCACGACCAGGAACGTGGTGGCGACCAGAACGTCGGCGCGCGAAAGATACCAGCCCAGGCTGTAGCGCGTGCCGCCCAGCGCGTTGAGCAGCGACTCCACCAGCAGCGCCGCGGCCGGCACGGTGAGCCACGCGTCCACCACGCTCACGCGACTGCGGCGCTGCAGCATGAGCAGCGCGCCGCCGGACAGCAGCGCGACCGCGATCAATGCGACATAGATGCCGATCCGGTACGTTCCGTCGACCGCGAGCACGGGCAGCACGTCGTCGAATGCGAACACGAGCTCCACCGCCGCATATGCCGCCACGACCGTCGCGATCACCGCGACGACGGTATGGCCGGAACCGAACCGTCGCGCGCCGTCGCGCGGCGCGAGAATCGCGTACGCGGCAAACGCAGCCGGCAGCGCGGTGTGCCAAACGATCCAGAGATACGTCGAGGTCTGCGGCAGCGCGCCGAGCATCGGGAACGCTCCCACGCCGGGGAACGTGAGGATGTACGGCACGAAGACGAGCGCGCTGAACATCGTGCCGCACGCGAGCGCGAGCACCGACGGGCGGCGCGAGAGCGCGAACTGTCCGAACAAGATCGTCGTGGTGATCGCGAGGCCCATGAGCACCGCGCCGCCGTAGAGCGTGACGAAGCCGGGGAACGTCCCGGGGACGTTCCGCACGACGGGAAGCGCGGCCACGGCGAGCGCACCCAGGGATGCGATCGCGACGAGGGCCGCTCGACGCTGTTGCGGTGATGCCGGCAGCGTCGCTAGGTCGAGAGCCGGAGAGTTCACGCACGGATCGGCTTCTCGCCCCGGTCCGGAGCGCCCGTCCAAACCGCACGTTTGTGCGCTAAGATACGGTAACTACCGCGCCGGCGCGTCTCCAGGCGAACGCAAGCTTTACGTGCGCTCTACGAACATGGCGTCGCCGAAGGAAAAGAACCGGTACTTTCGCGCAATCGCGTCACGGTACGCGGCCCGGACGCGCTCGTACCCGGCGAATGCGGTCACCAGCACGAGCAGCGTCGAGCGCGGCAGGTGGAAGTTCGTGAGCAGCGCGTCCACCACGCGGAAAGGGAAGCCCGGCGTGACGAAGAGATCGGTTTCTCCCTCGCCCGGACGGATACGGCCGTCGCCCAGCGCGGCGCCTTCGAGCGCGCGCAGCACGGTGGTTCCCGCGGCGATCACGCGCCGGCCGCCGGCTTTCGCGGACGCGATCGCATCGGCTGTTTCGGCGGGAATGACGTAGCGCTCGGCGTGCATCACGTGCTCGTCGATCGTCTGGCCCGACATCGGCCGGAAAGTGCCGATGCCGACGTCGAGCACCAACGGCGCGAGCACGACGCCGCGCGCGCGCAGCGCTGCGAGCACGTCGTGCGTGAAGTGCAGCGACGCGGTCGGCGCGGCGACGCTGCCGGG
>JAXDMB010000070.1:0-7616 GCA_034666325.1 Vulcanimicrobiota bacterium | reverse complement strand
TCCGGCGGCGGTGACGCTGGCGTCCAACTGATGGTGGTTCCGGACTGGACCCGACCAAAGCTGGGCCGCCGGGTTCGACCATGCCTACTCCGCTACTCGCCACGCTGCCCGCTACAGCCGGCGCGATCTGCGGCTCGCCGGTGCCTTCTCTTCCGCTGGGCAGCAATCTCCCACTTGGATCTACGGGCAAGAGCACGGACGTCGTACAGGTGTACTATCTGTACGAACCTTCAACGCTCAATCCGAACCCGGCGGCGAGACCGGCCGCGACGCTGCAGAGCGGGCAGACGATTGTCGGTTTTGTGTACGTCACCGCAGGAGTTCCGCCGAACACGCCCGGGAAATACTTCGTTCAATCGACTGGCGCCGACCCGGACTTCGTCACGAACTTGGTGTCTGCGATTCCGGCTATCGGCGCTCTGCTCAGCGCTATCAATGTCAGCACGACGGGGGCTTTCAGCCAGGCGCTGACTGCGGCCCAGGCGAACGGCATTTTCGTGGAATATCCCCTAAAGGGCAGCGGTACAGGAAGCGGTCCGTGCTTCACGACACCGCTGCCTCAATCACAATGGGCGTAAGTCGGGTTGTCCTAATGCTGATCGCCGCAGCGGTGATGCTGCCGCATGATGTTGCCGCTGAGCAGCCGCCAGCGCCAGGTGCGCGCTGCTCGGGCGTAAGCCTGCCGTTGGGCTCGAATCTACCACTCGGAACATCGTCTCCCGACACAGACGTTGTCGATGTGCATGTCATAGCAAGCGCCACCGGTTCTGAGCTTTCGGGCTGGTACTACAGTAATCGCAGAGCGGACAAATTCGTCCAGGCCGCAGCCGGCCAGGAGCAATACCTTTCGACATTGTTCACCGCAGCCGGTGCCACAACCGCCGCAGTCTCGATCACAGGAAACAAGCCGCTCAGCTTCATTCCGATCAGCCACCGTGAATCAGTCGCGTTCGGACGCTATGCGGCTTCACGGAGTTTCATGCGAGACTGCTTCGTTCGTCCGCTAGCGGCGCACGCGGTGTCCTCACCCTAGCAGACTGAATCTACTTGGTGGGCGATTACGTCGCCGTGTTTCCTGCGTCATCAAAAGAACCCCGGAAGGCGCGACACGGATCTTCGTCACCGATCCGTGTCGCGGTTTACACGTACGCTGATCAACTTGTGTGTGCCGCGACCTTCGCCAGCGATGTCAGTCCGAAGTCGACATTCAGCTGGAAACGACACGACGACCCGCCGAAGGCGGATGGTCCGAGTGACGCGAAGCGAGACCTGCACATCCGGAAGAGCGACACAGTATTGCGCCGCGCGATGATACTGTGATATGACTCGGCGAACAATGTGGTTCAACGAGCACCGCGATCTCGATGAAATCGCACGCGAGCAAGATGTGTCAGGTCTGAATGATTTCGTACAGCTCGAAATGCCGGACGCAGATCCTGTTCCCCTAGACGATTTTCAAGCCTTCGTGAAGCTTCGCGGCGCGAAGGTGGCCGTAGCTTAGAAGTGCCCGGGTCTTGGGCGACTACATCTGCGCCGATCCGAACCCGCGCTCCAGCACTGCCGAGGCCTGCGAACGTATCGGCAATCGGGGACTCCTTTACCGCTCATACGTAACGAGCCCTGTTTCGTGAGTGCGACAACCCAGTGTCGACAGCTGACCGCTGAAACGTGACGAGAACTCTTTGGGCGGCGGCCCATGGAGCGGCCCCATTCGCCCGTCAATATTCTCGGCGGCCTTGTTCTCCGGCCGCTTAAACTGCTCGCAATTGCGGTCCACAGTGCTGCTAAGTAGAACCCTATCCACGTGACGCCGGCGCACCATGCGCCGACATCGCGAAGTTCCTATTGGGTCAAGGCCTGCGGCTGGGGCTGTTGATCAGCCCGCATGCGCTAGGATCTTCGGCAGCAGCTCGCTCAGACCGAAATCCACGATGAGCTGCCGCTGAATCGGGGCAACTGCATCGTTTATGGCCGCGATGCCCGGATCGTTCGGAACGGGTGTGCGAAGCGCGCGCGTTCCAGCCGGTTGTTCGGCCAGCGCGAAGATCGCTTCAGCAACCTCATGCGAGTCGCGTTCCGCCGCCGCTGCGCTCAGCGCCCCGAAGACGTTCGCCGCTAACGGCATTACTTCGCTGTAAGCACTCACGCGGTCGGTATCATCGGGGCCCACGCGCGAGTTCGAGATGTTCGTCCCGTAGGCGCCCGGCTGGACGATCGCGACCTCCACGCCGAGCGGCGTGAGCTCGTACGATGATGTCTCGGCGAGCGCTTCGAGCGCCCACTTCGAGGACCCGTACACGCCGCCGAACGGTATCGCGTAGCGGCCCACCACCGAGCTCACGTACACCACGAGGCCGCGACGGCGTTCGCGCATGCCGGGCAGAAACGCACGGCTCACGCGCATCGGTCCGAACACGTTGACGTCGAACTGACGCTGGATGAGCTCGGGCGTGAACGCTTCCACGACGCCGAAGTACGCGGCGCCCGCGTTGTTGACGAGAACGTCGACGGGCCCATCGGCGAGAATCTCCGTCGCGGCGCGATCGACGGAAGTCTGATCCGTCACCTCGAGATCGACGATCCGGATCCCCTGACGCTCCAGTTCGCCGGCCGATTGCGCGTGGCGGCCGCGGGGGTCGCGAATCGTGGCGTACACGCGCCAGCCGGCCGCGGCGAAGCGTTCGGCCGTCTCGCGACCGAACCCGGAGCTTGCGCCCGTGACGACGACGGTCTGTTGAGGATTTGACATGGCGCCAGTGTAGGCGCTAAACTTCCGAAAGGGAAGTACTTACTAAAAGGTTAGCTCGGAGGCGCCATGGCCCGCCGTCAGCCCATGATCGGGGATTGCTTTCGCGACGACTGTCCCGCCCGCGACGTGCTCAACCACGTGAGCAATCGTTGGGGCGGCCTGGTGCTGGGCGCGCTCCTCGACCGCGATCTCCGCTATTCCGAAATCCGCGCCCGCGTCGGCGGCATCTCGGAGAAAATGCTGGCGCAAACGCTCGACGTGCTGGAACGTGACGGCCTGATCGTGCGAACGAGCCACCCGGTCGTGCCGCCACGCGTCGAGTACGCCCTCACGGCGAGCGGACGCGCGTTGGCTGAGCGTCTCGTCGAGCTGTTCACATGGATCGGAGTACATGTGCAGACATTCGTCAACGCACAGAAGCAGTACGATTCGCGCCGAAAGTCCGCCTGAGCCTTTGCTGACACTCAACCGCGCGAGAGCGGGTTGCTAGGACCGTATGCCTCTAGTACACATCACCGGCCGGCACGATCTCAAGACGCTGCGCGCGCTCGGTAGCGCCGTGCACGATGCGCTCGTCGCGGCCGTCGGGATTCCGGTCGACGACCGCTTTCAGGTTCTCACCGCCGCGACCCACGAGACGCTCACCGCCGATCCGTCGTATCTCGGACAGCACCGCAAGTTGCCGGTGATCGTCGAGATCACGCTGAGCGCCGGTCGCACGAACGACCAGAAGCGCGACCTCTATGCGCGGATCGCAAGCGGCGCCGAGGCGGCCGGAATCCGGCCTGACGACATCATGATCGTGCTGCACGAAAACCAGCGCGTCGACTGGTCGTTCGGAAGCGGAATCGCGCAATACGTCCCCACCGGCTAACGTGGCGGCGTTGCGGCCGCCGGATCGCTGAACCGGCACGCTTTCGGCGTGCCGATTCAGCTCCGTGTTTTTGCGCGCTCAGGATGAGCGGCACGTTTTGACCGGCCCGCGCAGCCGCGTCAGAACCCGCTTGCGAGCTGATCCAGGATCTTGCCCCAGCCGTCCGCGTGGCGGTCGCGCGATTCCACGCTGGCGAGCTGTTCGTGCGTGAGCACGAGCTCCGTTCCGCCGGCGACTTCGTTGAACTCGAGCGTCAGCAGTGTGTCGAGCTCGTCGGCCGGATCGTCTTCTTCCCACCGCCACGTCATCGACAGTCGTTCGGGCGCGCGCACTTCGCGATACGTGCCGCCGACGTTCATGCGCTCGCCGTCGGGCATGAGCATCACGAGGCGATACGTCCCGCCGGTGCGGACGTCCATCTCGATCTCGGGCACGGTGACGTCGCCGGGTCCGAGAACCTTTGCCGCAAGCTCCGGTTTGGTCCATGCGTCGTAAACGCGTTGGCGCGGCGCTGCGTACGTGCGCCGCAAGACGAGTGCCGGGACAGCCGCCGGCGTGTGGGTTTGACTCATGTGCTCTTCTTTCGTTGAGGAGATTCTTCGAGGAGGTCGCCGAGGCGATCGAGTGTGGCGTTCCAGAACGCGCGCTGCCTGTCGATCCAGCCGGATGCGGCGTGCATCGCTTTGGGCGAAAGCGTGCAGCGGTGCACGCGGCCCGACACGTGCCGGTCGAGGATTCCCGACTCTTCGAGCACGCGAACGTGCCGCGAGATCGCCGGCTGCGATATGGAGAACCCGGACGCGATCTCGCCGACCGTCAGCGGCCCGCGCGCGAGCCGCTCGACGATGCGGCGCCGCGTGGGGTCCGCCAATGCGGAGAAGACTTCGTCGAGCTGCGCACTGTTAACCATGACGTTATATAACTGTAGCGTTATATGATGCCGCTGTCAAGCCGCCCGCGCGCCGCTTCGGCGAACGGGCGTCCGGCTCGCTCGGCCGCTACGGAAGGAAGGCTTGGGTCGCGAAGGTCGTCGTCCAGACGTACTCGCTCGGAAGCGGTTTGCACGTTGACGTCGTGAGAGGGTACGTGGCTTGGCGCGCGGCGCTGATCGTCGCGTCGTCGAACGCGGCTCGTCCGCTGGATTTCACGATCGCCGCGTCCGTCACGGTGCCGGAGGCATTCGCGTGCACGCGAACGGTGGTGCTGAACGTCTCGTCCACGCCGATGTCCTTCATCGCGTCGGGGAATGCGGGCAGCATCTGCGTATAGGCGGTGCCGGGGACGAATCCGGAGCGATAGCGCGCGTGCGTCTCGGTGGGAAGTTTGCACGCCGACGCGTGCGCCGCAGCCCAGCCGTTCGGGTACACCGGTTCGATCACCGACACGGAGTGCTGTTCCGGCTTGGGAACGAAGATGCCGACGTGTACCGTCGTCGCGACCGGCGCGCAGCTGCGAAGCGCCGGTTCGTACGAGTCCGCGAGCAGACGGCGCTTGACATGTTGGGACATCCCGGGGTACGACGGCGCGGAAACGACGACGACCTTGCGCGCCTTCCCGCGGGCATCGACGGTGAGATCGACGATCGCGACACCCGCGGCGCCGTAGCGCGCGACCGCGTCTTCCGCGCTCGGTAGCGCGAGGCTAACGCGTCCGGTAGGCCCGCCGCGGCGCGTCCGGGCCGTCGGGAAGCTAAGCTCGACGCCGCGGTTCGGCACGGCGCAGGCGCCTGCGGGCGACGTTGCGGCCACTGCTTGCGCCCGGACATGCTGACCCGGCGCCTCGATCAGCGCGGGAAGCTCCTGAACCGGCGCATAGGCGAGCACGGGCGCGACCGATCCGATCACGAGAGCGATGAGTGCGAGCGCCATGAGCGCACCTCCGAAAGCGACAGGTGAGAGGCGAAGGCGACGCGGTCGCGCGTCCAGGAGGCGCTCGATGCGCACGACGATCGCGTGCCGCGAACCGAACGCGCTCGGCGCGGCGATCGGGATGCGGCGCGACGTATCGCTCGCTATCGCGAACAGCGTATGCGCCAGCGTTTCGCCGGCGCCGGTGCGGTCGACGACGCAGTCGTCGCACGCGATCTCGCGTTCCACCGACAAGCGGCGCATGACGAACCACGCGGCAGGGTTCAGCGCGAGCAGCGCCTGTGCGACGCGGGCGAGCGCGTTCGTCCAAACATCGTAGCGCTGAAGATGCGCGATCTCGTGCGTGACGACCGCCTCGAGCGCATCGGCGTCGAGCTCATCCACGAGCTCCTCGGGCAAAACGACGGCGGGCTGTATAAAGCCGATCGCGACCGGAACCCGAACGCGGTCCGACTGCAGAACGGGATAGGCGTACTTCGTCGACCACACGCGAGCGTACCGGCGCACCGAGACGAGATCGCGAAGATCCGCGAGCAGCAGCGCACCACGCGCAAGCACGGCCAACAGCCACGCCAGCGCGATCGACAGCGCAACGGTCGTCGGGATCTCGAGCTGCATGCGCTCCGCAGGCGGCGTCGGAAACGCGAGGGCGGCCGGCGCGAGCGGGTGGGACTCGGCCGTGGATTGCGCGCTCATGTGCGCCGGTTGCCGCGCGCCCTGCTGACGACCGGGTTGCGGAGGCGGTACTGCGGGAGAAATATTCGTGCGCGCGGTGGTCGCGGCGGCGAGCGTATGGAACGAGAAGCCGTGACCGCCCGCTGCGACCGTGAACAGCGGTGTCACCGCGATGGCGAGCAGCGTGCACAGCCAGATCGCATAGCGCGTCGATGCGCCGAGGCGCGGGAAGCAGCGAAGTCCGGCCCATGCGGCGCCCGCGATCAGCGCGCCTTGCCACAGGCTGTCGAGGAACACCGCTGCGATCGCGAGCGCGGCGTGCTGGAGAGTCGTCATCACTTCCGCGCCGTCTTCGTGCGTTCGAGCAGCCGCCGGATCTGGTTCTTGTCGGCCTCGGTGAGCGGCACGTCTTCGAGCAGGCTGACCGCGAGCGCGTTCGGCGAGTTCTTGAAGAAGCGCGAGAGCACGTGGTTCACCGCGGACTTCGCGGCGTCGTCGCGCTCGATGCGCGGCCGGTACACGAACGCGCGGCCGGGCTCTTCGTGCTCGACGTAACCCTTGTCGTCGAGCGTGCGCAGCGTCGAGAGCACCGTGTTGTACGCGAGGGGCGGCGGCGAAAGCGCGGCCGTGACTTCAGACACGGTCGCTTGCCGCTTGGCCCAGAGCACTTCCATGAGCCGCAGCTCGTGGTCGGTCAGAACGACCGCCCTCTTCTTGGGCATCCGCTTCCTCCTAGTATCGTAGTTGAACCATACACCGCCGGGTGCGGCTTGTCAACTAGTATCCTAGGAGAAGCCGAAGGTTTCGTCGCGCCATCAAGACCTTCTGCGGTGCACCACCGAACGCACCGTGCGGCTCGGCTGCCTGCACGTTCCCGAAGGACCGTCTGTTCACCGAGCTGAGCGTCGATGACGATCTCCGCCTCGGCGCGTTCACCACCTCGCGCAAACGCACGAGTCTGGACGCCGATCTCGCGGCCGTCTACAACCGTTTTCCGTCGCTCGCCGCGTGCGCGAAATCTATCTCGGCGGAACGGCCTAGCGCGGGAGAACGGCCGCAGCGTTTGCCGAGCCCGCACATCGCCGTTCCGGAGGCTGCAGTGGGCGGTCCGCGAAAAGGCCGCGCTGATGCAGCCACACACCGGTCCAATCTCGATCGCGGTGCTCGGCCTCGGCGAGGCGGGATCGCTGATCGCACGCGATCTTGTGCGCGGCGGCGCGAGCGTGCGCGGATGGGACCCTGATCTGCACGGCGATCTCTCCGAAATACCGGTCGCCTCCAGTTTCGCCGACGCGGTCCAAGGCGCAGAAGTCGTTCTATCCGTCAATTGGGCGAGCGTCGCGCTCGATGTCGCGCGCGAGGCATTGCCGCTGTTGCGTGCTGGGTGCATTTACGCGGATCTCAACACGGGCGGGCCGTCGCTGAAGCAAGAGCTTGCGGCGATCGTCGC
>JAXDMB010000069.1:0-7823 GCA_034666325.1 Vulcanimicrobiota bacterium | reverse complement strand
GTCGCGGCACGCACCGCGAGCCGCACGATGTTGTGCTGCGCGCCGCCGTCCGCGCCGACGTCGCGCGCGGACTCGATGTCGTAGATCGCGGGCGCACCGTCGATCACCACCGGAACCGCTTGCGTGCCGCGCTTCAGCCGCAGCCGCTCGCCGGGAGCCGGCGGCTGCGCGTCGAGCCAGAACGCTTCGAGCGCGACGCGCTCAGCGGTGCGCGGCGGCACGGTCCACGCGGCGAGCGTGTCGCCGCGGCCCGCGAAACGGTCGCCGTCGAGCACGATGCCGACGCTCTCGCCGGCCCACGCGACGGGCGTGTCGCCGCCGGGCCAGCGCACGAGCCGTTCCGCGCGCACGCGCACGCCGGCCGGCAGCAGCACGACGTCCGCGCCGGCTTCGATCGCGCCGCTCGCGACGGTACCGACCAGAACGCGCTCGCCGTCGCGGCGGTAGACGTCCTGCACGTCGAGCCGGAACGCGCGCTCGAGCGGGGCCGGAACGCGCCGGATCGCCTCGATCGCATCGGCGATCGTCGGTCCGGCGTACCACGGCGTCGACTCCGCGCGCGTCACGACGTTGAGCCCGAGGCTCGCGCTCACCGGCACGATCACGGCTGGCGGCGTGCGGTGCAGCGCCGTGCGCAGCTCGCGCGCGAGCTCGGCATAGCGCACCTGCGCGTCGTCGAGCAAGTCGATCTTGTTGAGCGCGACGATGACATGCCCGATGCCCAGGAACGCGAGCAGATAGGCGTGGCGCAGCGTCTGCTCGCCGATTCCCGCGGCGGCGTCCACCACCAGCACCGCCGCGTCCGCCTCGCTCGCGCCGCTCAGCATGTTCGCGAGGAACTGCCGGTGGCCCGGCGCGTCGATGATGTTGTAACGGCGCTCGCGGTGCGTGAACCACAGGCGCGTCGTGTCGATCGTGATCGCCTGATCGCGCTCTTCCTGCAGCGAGTCGAGCACGTACGACCATTCGGGCGCGGTGCCGCGGCGCGCGCTGCTCGCGATCACCTCGTCGATCTTCGACTGGTGCAGCAAGCCGAGATCGAGCATCAGCCGCCCGATCAGCGTCGACTTGCCGTGGTCCACGTGGCCCGCGACCACGATCCGGGAGACGTCGTTCATCCTACATGTACCCCGCGGCGCGCAGCCGTTCGAACGAGTCTTCGCTCTCGTTGTCCATCACGCGGCCCGCGCGCTCGGGATCGCGCGTCGCGTCGAGCTCGGCGATGATCGCGTCGATGCTGCCCGCGTCGCTGCGGATCGGCACGGTGATGTTCTTCTCGCCCAGCGACCGGTAGCGCATACCGTCGCGCGCGAGATAGAGGTCGACGTACGGAATGTCCTCCCGCCGCGTGTAGCGCCAGATGTCGATCTCGGTCCAGTGCAGCAGCGGGTGCACGCGCACGTGCGCGCCGTGCGGCACGTCGGTCGCGTAGTAGCCCCACAGCTCGGGCGGCTGCGCGCGCACGTCCCAGGTTCCGCCCACCGAGCGCGGGCTGAAGATGCGCTCTTTCGCGCGCGTCGCCTGCTCGTCGCGGCGAATGCCCACGATGATGCCCTGCGGGCTCTCGCGCTGCAGGTAGTTCTTGAGACCCTCGGTCTTCCGCGCCGCTGCGCGCGTCGCCGGCGGCAGCGTCGGATCCATCTCGTGCTCGGGCGGGCAGAGCTCCACGCGCAGGTCGAGGTTCCACGCGCGCGCGAGCATGTCGCGAAACGCGTACACCTCGTCCAGCTCCAGGCCCGTGTCGAGCTGCACCAGCGGGAACGGCACGTCGCCGAAAAACGCTTTGCGGATGAGCCACAGCAGCGCGGTGCTGTCTTTTCCCATCGACCACAGCATCGCGAGCGGGCGCAGCGTCGCGTACGCTTCGCGCACGATGGTAATGGCGGAGTGCTCGAGCGCGTCGAGGTCGCGGGACGGTTCGGGATGGCTCACGCGGACAGGCCTTTCGTGGAGGTATCGCGGCGCGCGAACAGGCGCGCCGTAAGGGCGAGGATCACGGCGACGGCAGCGAGCGCGGCGGCGAGCGCGAACGCCGCCGGCACGCGCGCGCCGTCATAGAAGTCGGCGATCTGCAGCGGGATCGTCTGGGTCAGGCCGCGGACGTTCCCCGACACGACGGTCACCGCGCCGAACTCGCCGAGCGCGCGCGCGTTGCAGATCAGCAAGCCGTTGAGAAACGACGCGCGCGCGAGCGGGAACGTGACGCGGCGGAAGGTCTGCCAGGGTCCGGCGCCCAGGCCCAGCGCGGCTTCTTCGTAGATGCGGCCGTGCGCGGTCATCTGCGCGATCACCGCCCGCGCGACGTACGGAAACGTCACCAGCGTCGTCGCCAACGCGACGCCGGCGGGCGCGAACGCGACGCGCAGGCCGTGCGCGGCGAGCCACGCGCCGGCGGGCGTGTGCTGCCCGAGCGTCGCGAGCACCGCGAGCCCCACGATCACGGGCGACACGGTGAGCGGCGCATCGATCAGCGTGACGAGCAGCGCTTTGCCGGCGAAACGGTACTTCGCGATCGTCCAGCCCGCGAGCAGCCCGAACGCGGCGTTGAACGCGACGGCCACGACTGCCGCGGCGACGCTGAGCAGCACGGCGTCGCGCACGGCGCCGTCGCGCAGGGTTGCCGCCACCGCACCCGCGCCCGCGGAAAACGCGCCGGCAAGGACCGCTATCAGCGGCACGACGATCAGCATCCCGAGCAGCAGCACGATCGGCAGAACCGCGCCCACGTTTTCGAGGCGCTTACGCACCGGCGTGCACCCGCACGACATGCCGCTGGAGCGCGTTGATCGCCAGAACGAGACCGAGGGCCGCTGCCAGCATCACGGTCGCGATCGCGGCGGCGCCGGCTTGGTCGTACTCTTCGAGATGCGTCAGCACGAGCAGCGGCACGATCTCGGTGCGGCCCGGGAAGTTGCCCGCGATGAACACCACGGAGCCGTACTCGCCGAGCGTGCGCGCGAACGACAGCGCGAACCCGGTCGCGATCGCGGGCAGCGCGAGCGGGATTGTGATGCGGCGCGCGACTGCCAAAGGCGATGCGCCCAGGCCGCGCGCGGCGTCGGCGAGATCGCGCGGCAGGTCGGCGAGCACCGGCTGCACCGTGCGCACGACGAACGGAAGCCCGACGAACGCGAGCGCCAGCACGATGCCCAGCGGCGTGTACGCCACGCGAATGCCGTGCTGCAGCAGCGGCGCGCCGATCCAGCCGTGCGGTCCGTACAGCGTCGCGAGGGTGATGCCGGTGACCGCGGTCGGCAGCGCGAACGGCATGTCGACGACCGCGTCGAGCAGCGCGCGGCCGGGGAACGTGCGCGTGGTCAACACCCACGCGGCCCACACGCCGAGCAGCACGTCGAGCAGCGACGCCGCCGCCGACGCGCCGAACGTCAGCCCGAACGCCGCGAGCGTGCGCGGCGCGACCAGCAGCGAAGCGAGACGCGCCGGCGCTACGCCGTGCGCCGCCCAGACGACGGCCGCGAGCGGCACCACCACGACGAGTGCGACGATCGCCGACGTGGCGGCGAGCGCGGCAACGCGGCCGGGAATCGGATCGCGCGTCATCGGCCGTACACCTGATCGTACACGCCGCCGTCGGCGAAGAACTTCGCCTGCGCGGCTTGCCAGCCGCCGAAGTTCGCGATCGTGACGAGATCGCTGCGCGCGAAGCGGGTGCCGCACGTGCCGAGCACCGCGGTGAGCCGCGGGCGGTACCCCTCGCGGCATGCGAGCCGCTGTGCTTCGGGCGAGTACAGGAACTGAAGATACGCCTGCGCGACCGCTTCCGTGCCGTGCTTGCGCGCGTTGCCGTCGACGACCGCGACCGGCGGTTCGGCGAGGATGCTCACCGAGGGGACGATGATCTCGTACCCTTCGCGCGGCGACGTCCGCTGCAGAAAGAACGCTTCGTTCTCCCAGGCGATGAGCACGTCGCCGATCTGGCGCTCGGAGAACGAGATCGTCGACCCGCGCGCGCCGGTGTCGAGCACCGCGGCGTTCTTGTAGATCTGCGCGACGAGCGTGCGCGCCTTCGTCTCGTCGTTGTGGTTGCGCTTGAGCCCGTAGGCGTAGGCCGCGAGGAAGTTCCAGCGCGCGCCTCCGCTCGTCTTCGGGTTCGGCGTGACCACCGAGACGCCGGACCGCGCGACGTCGCTCCAGTCGTGAATGTGCTTCGGGTTGCCCTTGCGCACGACGAAGACGATGGTCGACGTGTACGGCGAGCTCGCGTCCGGCAGACGGCGCTGCCAATCGCGCGCGAGCACGCTGCTGTTCTGCGCGACCGCGTCCACGTCGTACGCGAGCGCCAGCGTCACGACGTCTGCTTCCAATCCTTCGATCACGGCGCGGGCCTGGGCGCCGGAGCCGCCGTGCGACTGGCGCACGGTGACGTCCTGGCCGGTCTTGCGCTTCCAGAACGCCGCGAACAGCGGGTTGTACGCGGCATAGAGCTCACGGGTCGGATCGTACGAGACGTTGAGCAGCGTTATCGCGCCGCCGGCCGCGCGAGCGCCCGCGGGCGCGACGGCGAGCAGCACCGCGAGCAACGCGACGACGATGCGATTCACGCCGCGCCCTCGGTACCGGACGCGCCGTCCGCGGCGTCCACGCTGCTCTGCGCAATGCTGGTGTCGCGGCGGCCGAAGGTGCGCGTGCGCAGCGGCGCAACGTACAGAACGTCGCCCCGCGCCCGCGCCGCCGCCGGACCGCCCGAAAGCGGGACCTCGATCGCGATCTCCGTTCCGTCGTCGAGCGCGCAATCGTACCGGGTGCGTGCGCCGAGCCGGACGATCCGCACGATCCGCGCATGCCGCGCGCCGTCGAAAGGAACAGCGGCGACCCGAAACTCGTGCGGCCGCACGTACGCCTCGGCGCCGGCATCGGCGATGACGTTCGCCGGCCCGAGAAAGCCGAGCACGAACGGGTTCACCGGCGCGTCGTACACGTCCGGCGGCGAGCCGGTCTGCTCGATGCGCCCGTCGCGCATCACCACCACGTCGTCGGCGATCTCCATCGCTTCGTCCGCGTCGTGCGTCACGAGCAGCGTCGTCACGCGCGTGCGCTCGTGCAGCTCGCGCAGCCACACCCGCAGCTCGCGCCGCACGTGCAGGTCGAGCGCCGAGAACGGCTCGTCGAGCAGCAGCACGGAGGGCTCGGGCGCGAGCGCGCGCGCCAGCGCGACGCGCTGGCGCTGCCCGCCGGAAAGCTCGTGCGGGCGCCGGTTCTCGAAGCCGGCGAGCTGCACGATCCCGAGCAGGTCGCGGACGCGCTCGCGCTGCCGCACGCGCGAGACGCCGCGCACCGCGAGCGCGAAACCGACGTTCTCCGCGACGCTCAGGTGCGGAAACAACGCACCGTGCTGGAACACGAAGCCGGCGTTGCGCGCGCGCAGCGGCTGGTCGGTGACCTCCGTGCCACCGACGTGAACGCGACCGTGCTCGGGCACGTCGTACCCGGCGATCACGCGCAGCAGCGTCGACTTTCCGCATCCCGACGGACCCAGCACCGCCGTCAGCGCACCGGGTGCGAATGTTACGTTCGCGTCGTCCACCGCCGTGATGGAACCGAAGCGCTTCGTCACACCGTCCAGACGGATCACGGCCTGCGCGCCTCCTGCGGGCGCATGTGGATGCCGCACTCGGTCTTGCCGAAGCCGGCCCAACGGCCGGAACGCGCGTCGTCGCCCGGGGCGGGACGCTGCGTGCACGGCATGCAGCCGATGCTCGGATAGCCGTCGCCATGCAGCGCGTTCACCGGCACGTCGTGCTCGTTCACGTACGCCCACACGTCCTCGTCCGTCCAGTCGAACAGCGGGCTCACTTTGAGGAGCCGCGCGCCGTCGCGCGCGACCGGCTCGATGTCGCCGCGCGTGCGCGCCTGCACGCGCCGGATGCCGGTGAACCAGGCGTCGAAGCCGTCGATGAAGGCGCGGTGCGGCGCGACCTTGCGCATCGCGCAGCACGCATCGGGATCGCGCGCCCATAGCGCCTCGCCGTAGCGTTCCGCTTGCGCTTCCACCGACAGCTCCGGATGCAGCGCAATCGGCGCGATGCCGTAGCGGCGCGACGCGCGCTCGACGAGCTCGTGCGTCTCCGCGAACAGCAGCCCGGTGTCGACATAGTACACCGGAATACCGCGGTCGGCGTTGAGCACGATGTCGAGCAGCGCCATCCCGGACGGCCCCCCGAACGAGCACGCCAGTGCGACGCGTCCCGGATAGCGCGCCAGCACCTCGCGCACGATCTCGTCCGCTCGCGCGGTTACGTCGTACAAAGCGCCGTTGCGCACACCGGCATCGAGAACGAAGCCGGGCCGCGGCGGCGCTGTCATGCGAGAACCTCGGCGACGACTTCGCGCGCGCACCAGTCGCCGAACGGTTCGCCTGGTCGCCGGCTCGCGCCGAACGCGCCGAACAACGGCGCCAGCAGCGCCGGAATCTCCGCGAGCCGCACGCCGCTCCGCCACAGCGCCGCCAGGCGCGTGGACGCCGGATCGCCGCCGAGATAGAGCTGGTACTTGTCCGCGCTCTGGCCCACGATTCCGATCTCGGCCATGTACGGGCGCGCGCAGCCGTTGGGGCAGCCGGTCATGCGGATCGCGATCGACTCGCCGGCGAGACCGGCGTTCGCGAGCTCCGTTTCGACCGCGTCGAGCAATTCCGGAATGACGCGCTCCGACTCGGCGAGCGCGAGGCCGCACGTGGGCATCGCGGGGCACGCGAGCGCGCGGCGGCGCAGCGGCGACACCAGCTCGGGCGCGCCGACGCCGTGCGCGCGCAAGATGCGGTCGACGCCGTCGCGCGCATCGGCCGCGACGTCGACCACCAGCAATTGCTGGCCCGGCGTCGCGACGAGGTCGTACCCGCGGTCGGTGAGCGCGCGCAGGGCCGACTTGAGACGGCGCGGACCGTCGTCGCGCACGCGCCCGCTCGCGACGTGCAGGCCGAGAAACCAGCGGTTGTCGCCCTGCGCGTGCCAGCCGAAGCGCGGCACGTCTTCCCACGCGGGCAACGCATGCCACGCTCCCAGCGCGAACCCGGCGACGCGCTCCACCTCGGCCCGAAACCAGTCCAGCCCGCGGTCGGCGATCAGATATTTCAGGCGCGCGTGGCGGCGGTCGGTGCGGTCGCCCCAGTCGCGCTGCACGAGCACGATCGCGCGCACGGCGTCGAGCAAACGCTCCGGCGCGACGGAACCGAGCTGATCGGCGAGGCGCGGATACGTCGTCGTCTTCCCGTGCGTGCGCCCGAGGCCGCCGCCGGCGACGACGTCGTACGCGAGCAGCGTGCCGTCGTCGCCGAACACCGGCACGACGCCGACGTCGTTGGTGTAGAGGTCGATGCTGTTGTCGCCGGGCACCGTGACGGCGATCTTGAACTTGCGCGGCAAATACGTCGCGCCGTAGATCGGCTCGTCGATCGGCCCCTCGGTGTGCACCGGTTCGCCGTCCTGCCAGATCTCCAGATACGCACCGCTGCGCGGCGCGAACTCGTCCGACAGCGCGCGCGCCGTCGCGCGCACGAGATCGTACGCCGGATGCGCGTACGGCCACGGCGGCGCCATCACGTTGCGCACCACGTCGCCGCACGTCGCGAGCGTCGATCCCAAGTGGGCGATCACGTCGGCGATCACCGGCTTCAGATGTTCCTTGCGCACGCCGTGCAATTGCACGCCCTGGCGCGTCGTCACGCGGATCGTGCCGTTGCCGTGCACGTCCGCGAGGTCGTCGAGCGCGCTCCACAGCGGCGCGGCGATCCGCCCGCCGGTCGCCTTGACGCGCACCATGAACGACCACGCCTTCTCGCCGCCCGACTCGCGCGCGGTCTTGCG
>JAXDMB010000068.1:0-7412 GCA_034666325.1 Vulcanimicrobiota bacterium | reverse complement strand
GCATCCGGTTCGCGCGCAGTAGGATGACACGAGCGCGCGCAGCGCGGGGCGCGCGTCGGCGTCCACGTTCGCGAACGGTTCGTCCAGGAACAGAGCCTGCGGCTCGCACGCGAGAGCTCGTGCGAGGGCGAGACGCTGCCGTTGTCCGGTCGAGAGCGTGCGTGCGTCCGCGTGCGCCGGCTCCGTCAGGCCGACGTCCGCGAGTGCGCTGCGCGCGCGTTCGTTCGACTGCTCGACGCCAATGCCGAGAACGGATCCGACGACGACCGCGACGTTCCAGAGCGCGCTGCCTCGCAGCACCGCCGGCCGCGCGAACACCGCTGCGCATCGTGCGGGGCGCGCGACCGTCCCCTCGGACGGGATCAATCCCTGCAGCGCGAGCAGCAGCGTCGTCTTGCCGGCGCCGTTCGGACCGAGGATCGCAATGCCGGACGGCCGCGCGTCGCACGCCGGTACGTTGAGGACGAACCGCCCGCGGCGCGCGACGATCCCGTGCGCGGTTACGTTCGCCGGCACCGGGTGCGCGCCGTTACGCCCATCGGCGCTGCAGCACGAGCGCGACTCCCGCGACGACCGCCACGATTCCGATGAGAACCGCGACGTACGAGAATGCTTGCGCGAACGCGCCGCGGCCCACGGCGAGCATCGTCGCGGTGGTGAGCACGCGCGTCTGGCCTTCGATGTTGCCGCCGGTCATCTGCGCCGCGCCGACCTCCGCGATCGCGCGTCCGAATCCCGCCAGCGTGGCCGCCGCGAGTCCGGGCGCGACTTCGCGCGCGAGCAGCGCGAGGCGATGCTGCCGCGGAATTCCGAGGCCGGCGAGCTGCATCGGCAGCGTCGTGTCGCCGCCGCGCAGCGCGACGACGGCCAGCGTGCCGACGAGCGGCACCACGATGACGACTTGCGCGAGCGCCATCGCGAACGGCGTGTAGAGCGCGTCGAAAAAGCCGAGCGGCCCGCTGCGCCAGAACGCGAACGCGACCACCAGACCGACCGCGACCGGCGGGAGCCCGAGCCCCGCCGTGAAGATCGCGAGCAGCACGCCGCGCAGCGGCGAGCGTCCGTGCACGATCCACAGCGCGCCGGGAATCGCGAGCAGTGCGGCGACGAGCGTCGCCACGGCGGAGACCGCGACGGAAAGCGCCGCGATCGCCGCCACTACGCGCCCGTTCCGGCGTCCGGGGAGAAGAGCGGGCGGCCGAAGCGCTCGCGCCCGTACGCCGCGATGATGCGCTGGCCTTCGGCGGACGTCACGAAGCGCGCGAACGCTCGCGCGCCCGGCTCGTTCGAGACGTGTTCGGCGATCGGCTGCACGACGATGACGTGATAGACGTTGCGCAGATCGCGCGCATCCTCGACGAGCGGAACGAGCTCGAGCGTCGCGCGCTGCGACAGGAACGTGCCGTCGTCGGTCAGCGTGTACGCAGCCTTCTGGGAGGCGACGTGCAGCGTGTCGGCCATCCCGCTGCCCGTCTTGACGTACCACGCGCCCTCTGGTGCGACGCCGGCCGCTTTCCACAGCGCGAGCTCCTTGATATTCGTTCCGGAGTCGTCACCGCGCGACACAAAGCCGGCGTGCGCGCGCGCGATCGCGGCGAACGCGTCCTGCGCCGTGGAAGCGGCGTGCGCGTGGGCGGGATCGCTGCGCGGCCCGACGACGATGAACGCGTTGTGCATCACGAGCGCGCGCGAAAGCCCGCGGCCTTTCGCCATGTACGCCTCTTCGGCGCCCGGGGCGTGAACGAGCAGCACGTCGGCGTCGCCGCGCTCGCCCATCGCGAGCGCCGCCCCCGTGCCGACGGCAATCGTCTTCACCGTGAAACCGGACGCCTTCTCGAAGGCGGGAACGAGCACGTCGAGCAGACCGGTGTCCTGCGTGCTGGTGGTCGTGGCCAGCACCACGGCCGGTGCGGCGAGCGCGGAGAACGGGATCAGCGCGAGCGCAAGTGCGATGGTGACGGCGCGAACGAACCCGGCGAGCATCGGCCTTAGGATTGCGGCTGCGAACGGCATTGTCCCGCCGGCCGCAGGTACCGCCGACATATTCAAGAAGATTCTTGAATATGTCCAAAGAGCTCTCGGAGGCGCGGCGCAAGCGCCGGTTCAAGGACCGGGTCTACGCGGCGGTCGCGCGGGTGCCCGCGGCGCTCGCGAACGCGCACCGGCTCGAGCTGCTCGATTTGCTGTCGCAGCGGCCGCGCACCGTTCAGGACATCGCCGCCGAAGCGGAACTCACCGTCGCGAACGCGTCCCAGCATCTCGGCGTGCTCGCGCGAAGCGGGCTGGTCGCGGTGGAGCGCCGCGGGACGTTCGCGTTCTATCGCGTCGCCGACCCGGCCACGTACCGTCTGCTCGTCGAATTGCGTGCGATCGCCGAGTCGGTCGACGCTGAAGTCGGCACGGCGGAGCGGACGTACTTCGGCCCGCGCGACGCCGGAATCGCGACGTTCACGGCCGCGCTCGACGTCATCAACGATCCGCATGTCGCGCTGCTGGACGCGCGCCCGCGCGAGGAGTATGAGGCGGCGCATCTGCCCGGCGCCATCAGCGCTCCGCTGCAAGCGCTGCGGAGCGGGAAGGTCGCGCTCTCGCGCTCGAAGCGGTACGTCGTGTACTGCCGCGGACCGTACTGCACGTTCGCGGACGAAGCCGTCCTGCTGCTGCGAGAGCGCGGCGTTCACGCCACGCGACTTGCGCTCGGACCGGCGGAGTGGGTTGCCGCGGGCGGCGACGTGCAGCGTGTCGGCTGACACCGCCGGCCGTGTGCGCCTCGGTCTCGCGGCGAACGCGACGCAGTTCTGGCTGCTGGTGGCGGTCAACGCGTTCGTCGGCGCGATGGTCGGTATCGAGCGCGACGTGCTGCCGCTCGTCGGTCAGCGCGTGTTCGGGCTCGCTTCCGAGACCGCGGTGCTGTCGTTCATCGTCACGTTCGGCTTCACGAAAGCGCTCGCAAACCTCTACGCCGGTCGCACGGCCGATCGCGTGGGCCGTAAGCCCCTGCTCGTCGCCGGCTGGCTGTTCGCGATACCGGTTCCGTTTCTGCTGATGTTCGCGCCCGCATGGGGCTGGATCGTGTTCGCGAACGTACTGCTCGGCATCAACCAGGGTCTGTGCTGGTCGATGACCGTGGTGATGAAGATCGATCTCGTCGGATCGAGGCAGCGTGGCCTCGCGATGGGGCTCAACGAGTTCGCGGGCTATCTCGCGGTCGGCGTTGCAGCGTATCTTTCCGGAACGATCGCGGCGGCGTATGGCCTGCGGCCGTGGCCCTTCGCGCTCGGCGCGGTATCCGTCGCCGTCGCGCTCGTTTTGTCCCTGTTTTTCGTGCGCGAGACGCACGGCCACGCGCGGTTCGAAGCGCAGCTACGCGCGCCGCGCACGGCGGACTCGTTCGCGGCGCTCTTCACGAAGGTTTCGTGGAAGGACCGCACGTTGTCGTCCATCAGCCAGGCGGGACTCGTCAACAATCTCAACGACGGCCTCGCGTGGGGACTGCTGCCGCTGCACTTCGCCGCCGCCGGCCTCGCGATCGAGCGCATCGCGATCCTCGCCGCGGTGTATCCGGTGACGTGGGGCTTGTGCCAGCTCGGGACCGGCACGCTGTCGGACCGCGTCGGCCGCAAATGGATGATCGCCGGCGGGATGGGATTGCAGGCCGTCGCGATTGCGCTCTTTCTTGCGCCGGCGAGCTTCCCGGTGTGGTTGGTCGGAGCGCTGCTGCTCGGGTTCGGCACCGCGATGGTCTATCCGACGCTGCTTGCCGCGATCGGGGACGTCGTGGACCCGCTCGTGCGCGCGTCGTCGGTCGGCGTGTACCGTCTTTGGCGCGATTCCGGGTATGCGTTCGGCGCGCTGCTCTCCGGCATCGTGGCACACGCGCTCGGCCAGAACGTCGCAATCGGCGTCGTCGCGGCGCTGACGCTCGCCTCCGGAACCGTCGTCGCCTTGCGCATGCGGGAAACGCTTCCGCGCGGCGACGCGCTCGCACCGCAAGGAGCATCGTCATGATTTTCCGCCAAATTGTCCGCGCCGCGGCTGACGGACGTTCGCACCAGCCGTTCCGTGAGGCGCGCGATAGGCCGTCACACCGGTTTAGCGAACACGCGATGGGCGATGGGCCGACCGTTTGTCCCGGCACTTCTTGCGGCGGTTGCGATCGCCGGCATCGTGTATGCATGGCAGACGGTGGGAGCCGTGGGGCCCGGATTACCGCTGCGCCTTGTCGGCGACTTTCCGCTGACCGGCGGTACGACGCGGTTCGACTATGCGAGCATGGACGCCGCGCGCGGAACGATCTGGTTGGCGCACATGGGCGACGGCTCGGTCGAGGCGTTCGACGTCAAGAGCAATCGTGTTACGCTCACCGTTCCGATCTCGCCGTCGGCCAGCGTTCGCGGCGTGCTCGCCGCGCGGGGCAACGTGTACGCCGCCGCGCAGGGCCTTAGCAGCATCGTCGTTCTGGACGGAAGACGTGGAAAACGGCTTGCGACCGTTCCGGCCGGCGACGTGGACGGCCTCGCATACGATCCCGTCACACAGCGGGTGTTCGTCTCGGACGAAAGCGGCGGGAAGGTCACGGTGATCGACGCGCGCACGAATACGCGCATCGGCGCTGTCGATCTCGGCGGAGAGGCGGGGAACACCGTGTACGATCCCGTCTCGCATCATGTCTTCACCGGCGTTCAGACCCGTGACGAGCTCGCGGAGATCGAACCGGCTGCACTCACGATCGTGCGGCGGTATGCGCTTGCGGGGTGCAACTCATCGCACAGCGTTGTCGTCGGCGCGGAGCAACGCGCGGCGTACGTTGGGTGTCAGCACAACGTGCGCGTGGTTCGGCTCGATCTGCGCACGGCGAAGGTCGACGGGTCGGGCGGCGCCGGCATCGGCGTCGACGTCCTTGCGCTCGATCCGGAGCTGCACCGGCTGTACGTCGCGTCCGAATCGGGCGTGGTCAGCGTCTATGACGTTGCGGACAGGCGCTTCCAGCGCATTGCGCAAGCATTCGTGCACCTCGACGCGCACGTCGTGGCTGTCGATCCGGCGACGCATCGCGTGTACTTTCCGCTGCAGAACGCCGGCGGCAGGCCCGTGATGCGCGTGATGGAGCCGCAGTGACGCGGCCGTCGCTGCTCGACCTCGTGCGGTACTTTCTGATGCTCGGCGCGACCGGGTTCGGCGGGCCCGTCGCGCTCGCGAACTACATGCGCCGCGATCTCGTCGAGAAGCGCGGCTGGCTGGACGAGGCGTCGTACGACCGCGGGCTCGCGATCGCGACGGCGTGTCCCGGTCCGATGGCCTACCAGCTCGGGATCTACTGCGGCTACGTGACCTACGGCGTGACCGGCGCGCTCGCGATCGCGGTCGCGTTCGCGCTGCCGCCGTTCGCAATCGTCGTGACGATCGCCGCGCTCTACGAGCGGTTCGCCGGCGCGGGCATCGTGCGCGGGCTCTTTTACGGCATCGGCCCGGTCGTCGTGGCGCTGATCCTGCGCGCGAGCTGGAATCTCGGGCGCAAGACGCTCAAGCGCGATTACCCGGCGTGGGCCGTCGCGATCGTCGCGTGCGTCGTGACGATCGCGTTGCAGCGCGAGCTCACGTGGCTGTTCCTCGCGGCCGGTGTTCTTGGGATCGCCGCGTTCGCGCCGCGACCGAAGCCGGTTCGGGCCGCGGCGGACGCGCCGGTACCGGCACCGACATCCGCACCGCCGCCGTTAGCGACGCCGACGCCACCACCGCCGAAGATCCGCGCTTCCGCCGCGCCGGTGCTGCTCGCGCTTGCCGTGCCGTCATCCGGGCTCGCACCTTCGCTCTTCTGGTTCTTTTTGAAGACCGGTTTTCTCGTGTTCGGCAGCGGGCTCGTCGTCGTGTCGTTCGTGAAGACGTATATCGTGGATCAGTACCACTGGCTCGACAACCAGACGTTCGTGGACGCGGTCGCCGTCGGCATGATCTCGCCGGGACCGGTCGTGATCACCGCCACGTTCGTCGGGTATGCCGTCGATGGATTTGCCGGCGCGGCCGCTGCGACGCTCGGGATCTTTCTGCCGTCCATCGTTCTCACGGTGCTCGCAACGCCGCTGCTCGTGCGCTACGGCGCGCATCCTCGCGTCGCCGGATTCGTCCGCGGCGTGACGGTCGCCGTGGTCGGCGTGCTGGCGGGAACGACGTACCTCATCGGCCGGCCGGTGATCGTGGACGCGTTCAGCGCGGTGCTCGTGGTTGCGGTGCTGGCCGCGCCGCTGGTCGCCAAGCGCGTGCCCGACCAAGCGTACGTATTGCTCGGTGGGATCCTGGGCGTCGCGATCCGGCACTAGCGCAGGCGTTTCGAACCGGCTTCCCCGGTGCCCATCCCGTTGACCCTGGGCCGGTGATCTGCTAAGGTGCTTTGCAGATGGCGTCAAGAGCCGGCGTGGGCTTCGATTTCGTGCTTGGTCCGCTCGAGAGCGAGATCATCGAGGCCGCGTGGTCGCTCGGGCGCTGGGCGTGCGTCGGCGACGTGCTCGCGGAGCGCGAGCGCCTCGGCGCCGCGCCCGCGAACTATTCGACCGTCAAGAACGTGATCGCGAACCTGCACGAGAAGGGCCATCTGCACAAGCGCGCGGCCGGGAAGCAGAACGAGTTCGTTCCCGTGCTCACGCGCGAACAGTTCGCTCGCCGGGCGGTCGGGCGCGTCGTGGATCCGCTGCTGCGCAATCACCGGCACCCGCTGTTCGCTCACATCGTGGACGAGCTGCTCGACGACGATCAGGCAATCGCGGAGCTCGAAGCGCTGATCGCCGAGCGGCGCCGGGCGAAATCCACGTGAGCGACCTCGCCGCGTTCCTAAGCGCTTGCATTTCCAGTCCCGCGCTGCTCACCTCCGCGTGCGCCCTCGCGGTCATGCCCCCGCTCGCGTGGTTGGCGGTGCGCGCGCTCACGCCGTCGATCGCGCGCATGACGGACGACTCCGGCTGGCAGGCGGCGCTCGCCGCGGGCGCGGCCGTCTTGCCGGGCGCGCTTTTTCTGACGATCGGGGCGGCGACGCTGCGCGGCGGTTGGGACTCCGCGTGTCTCGACTTCGTGAGCGGACGCCTGCTGTACGGCGCGATCGCCGCGTTGACCGCGTTCGGCTTCGTTCGCGCCGTCGTGCTCGCCGTGCGCCGTTCGCGCGATGTCGGGCTGCTCGTGCGCGGTTCAATCGATCCGAGCGCGCGTTTGCGCGCAGCGGGTGACGCCGCGGGCATGCGCATCCGTGAGATCGCCGCAGCCGCGCCCGTCGTGTTGCTCGCGGGCTTCGTTCCACCTATGGTGCTGGTTTCATCAGCGGCGTTGGAGCGCGTGAACGACGCCGAGCTGCTGGCGGCGATTCGGCATGAAGCGGCGCACGCACGCCGCGGAGACCTCGTCTGCGCCGCGGTCGTGTCGTTCAT
>JAXDMB010000067.1:0-11386 GCA_034666325.1 Vulcanimicrobiota bacterium | reverse complement strand
AAGAACAGGAGCGTGTTCACCGCGGCGAGCAGCGTTCCGGCAACCACCTGCATCAGCGTGTGCGCGCGCAGGTAGACCCGCGACCAGCCGACCAGGGGAATCAGGACGTAGAACGGCAGCGGACGCTCGCCGAACAGCACGCTGAGCGCGACGAGCGGCGCGGTGATGCCGAGCGCGTGCGTCGAGATCTTCCAGTAGCGGGTGATCCACTGCACGATCAGCGCGCTCGCGCCGAACCCCGCCATCGAGGCGGTCATGATGGCGGGCGCGTGGATCAGCCACAGATCGAGCGCGCCCGCGGCGTAGAAGATCACGAACGCGATGAACACGCGTTCGCGCTCGGTGCGGATCGACATGTCGAGATCGGAGATGCGGTCCGTCGCGTACAGATAGAAGATGAACAGCATCGGGCCGATCGACGTGAAGAACGCGCTGTTGAAGAGCAGCACCCAGAAGTCGGTCGCGCCGTTCGAGCGGGCGTCGGCGAGAATGACGAACAGGGCGAGCGAGGTGAGGAACGGATTGCAGACCGTCGACACGATGCGCGCCACGTCCGTCCAGACGCGTTTGCGAACGCGCAAGGGAGTCGGCGCCGATGCGGGAGCCTGCACGGGGCCGGGCTTTCGGCCCCTACCGTCGAACACCCCCGGGATGATCCTGGACCGCATCGCGTCTCCCGCCGACGTCAAACGGCTCACCCGGCCGGAGCTCGATCAGCTCGCGGTGGAAGTGCGCGAGACGCTCATCCGGGTGTGCGCGGCCAACGGCGGACATCTCGCACCGAACCTCGGCGTCGTCGAGCTCACCATCGCGCTGTTCCGCGTGCTCGATCTTCCGCACGACGCGATCGTGTGGGACGTCAGCCACCAGAGCTACGTGCACAAGCTGCTCAGCGGTCGCGCCCCGCGCTTCGCAACGCTGCGCCAGGGCGGCGGGATCAGCGGCTTTTCGATGCGCAGCGAGTCGGAGTTCGACTCGTTCGGCGCGGGCCACGCGTCCACGTCGATCTCCGCCGGCCTCGGCATGGCGACCGCGCGCGATCTCGCCGGGCGGCACGACACCATCGTCTCGATTATCGGCGACGGCGCGCTCACCGGCGGCCTCGCGTACGAGGCGATCAACAACGCGGGCCTGCTCAAGACCAACTTCATCGTGGTGCTCAACGACAACGAGATGTCGATCGCGCCCAACGTCGGCTCGATCGCGTCGTACCTGGGCACGCTGCGCTCCAAGCCGCTGTTCACGCGCGGCCGCGAGATCGTCAAGGGCGCGCTCTCGCACGTCCCGCTCGGCGACACCGCGCGCAAAGCGCTCTCCACCGCGGAGATCGCGGGCATGCGCTTCGCGCTGCACGATCACAAGGCGCCCGTGATCTTCGAGGAGATGGGGTTCCGCTACATCGGGCCCATCGACGGCCACGACCTCGACACGCTCACCGACGTGATCTCCAACGCGCGCAAGATCGACGGTCCGGTGCTGTTGCACGTGAAGACGGTCAAGGGCAAGGGCTACGGGATCGCGGAGGGCGATAGCCGCACGTTCCACGGCGTCGGGCCGGGCGTGTACCATCCCGATGAAGGCAAGCTGGAGAAGATCACCACGCGCCCCACGTTCGCGCAAGCGTTCGCCGACGCGCTCATCGCCGCGGCGGAGCGCGACCAGCGCGTCATCGGGATCACCGCGGCGATGCCGGACGGCACGGGCCTCGCGAAGTTCGCCAAGGCGTTCCCGCAGCGGTACTTCGACGTCGGCATCGCCGAAGCGCACGCCGTGTGCTTCGCCGCCGGCGCCTCGACGCGCGGCATCAAGCCCGTGTGCGCGATCTACTCGACGTTCCTGCAGCGCGCGTACGACCAAGTGGTCCACGACGTCGCGGTGCAGGGGCTGCCGGTGGTGTTCGCGATCGACCGCGCGGGGTTCGTCGGTGACGACGGGCCCACGCACATGGGGCTGTACGACGTCGCGTACCTCCGCACGCTGCCCGGCATCACGATCATGGCGCCGCGCAGCGAGGCGGAAGTGGCGCCGATGCTCGACCTCGCGCTGTCGCTCGACGCGCCGGCCGCCATCCGCTATCCGCGCGGCACCACGAGCGGCAAGCACGACGAGGCGCCCGCACCCGTCGTGCTCGGTCGCGCGGAAGTGCTGCGCCGCGGCGACGGCGTCGCGATCATCGCGCTCGGCAACACCGCCGACGCCGCGCTCGACGCGTACGACCTCGTGCGCGCCGACGGCATCGAGCCGACCGTCGTCAACGCGCGCTTCGTCGCGCCGCTCGACGAGACGCTGCTGCTGGAGCTCGCCGAGACGCACCGCCGCTTCATCACGCTCGAAGAGCACAGCCTCGCCGGCGGCTTCGGCTCCGCGGTCGTCGAGTTCGTGAACGACCACGGGCTCGACGTCACGGTCGAGCGGATCGGCGTTCCGAACGTGCTCGTGCAGCACGCCAAGCCGGAGACGCAGCGCGCTCAGTTCGGCCTCTCGGGCGAGAACGTCGCCGCGCGCGTTCGCGCCCTGACCCCCGCCCGAACGGCATAGCCGCACAGGAAATCCGCCGGGAGGAGGCCAAACCCCCGCGGTTCTTTCCCGAAGACAAGGAGCTCTCCTCATCGTGCTTCCCGTGCTGCTCGCGGCCGCATCCGCTGCACCGGCGGCCGCTAAAGCGGCCGTCCCCGCCGTCAAGGCGACCACGCTTCCGTTCACGCTGCCGCCGAACTTCCAGTTCGACGTCACGCCGCACTCGCCGCTGGCGCAGCACGCGCCGTGGCTCACGCACACGTTCGCGGGGCTGTTCGTGGTGCTCGGCGTGCTGCTCGTGGTGCTGCTCGCGCTGCAGACCACCAAGCAGGAGGGGCTCAGCGGAACGGTCGGAGGGCGGGTCGAGTCGACCACACGCCGGCTCGGGCTCGACGCGCAGATCGCGCGCGTCACGCAGACCGTCGCCGTCGCGTTCGTCGTGCTGGCCACGATCATCAGCCTCTCAGGCATTTAGCTTGGCCCTGCTCGAGGTCCACGACCTCAAGACGACGTTTCGCACCGAAGACGGCACCGTCGCGGCCGTCAACGGGCTTTCGTTCGCCGTCGAACCCGGTTCGACGCTGGGCATCGTCGGCGAGTCGGGCTCGGGCAAATCCGTCACGTCGCTGTCGATCATGCGTCTGCTCGCGCAGAACGGGTCGATCGAGCGCGGCAAGATTCTCTTCAAGGGCGAGAACCTGCTCGACAAGAGCGAGGCGGAGATGCGGAAGATCCGCGGCCGCGACATCGCGATGATCTTCCAGGACCCGATGACCTCGCTCAACCCCGTACTGACGATCGGCGAGCAGATCGCCGAGGCCGTGCGCCTGCACCTCGGGATGAGCAAGAAAGACGCGCTCGACAAAGCGGTCGACATGCTCAAGCTCGTGCGCATCCCCGTGCCCGAGAAGCGTCTGCGCGACTACCCGCACCAGTTCTCGGGCGGCATGCGCCAGCGCGTGATGATCGCGATGGCGCTCTCGTGCGATCCGGCGGTGCTGATCGCCGACGAGCCCACCACCGCGCTCGACGTCACGATCCAAGCGCAGATCATCGAGCTGATGAACGAGATGCAGGAGCGCCTCGGCTCCGCGATCGTCCTCATCACGCACGATCTCGGCGTGGTCGCGGAGACGTGCGAGAACGTGCTGGTGATGTACGGCGGGAACATGGTGGAGTACGGCACCGCGCGGCAGATCTTCGAGTCGCCGAAGATGCCGTACACGAAGGGTCTGCTCGAGTCGCTGCCGCGGTTGGATCAAGCCGGCGACCGGCTCATCCCGATCGAGGGCCAGCCGCCGAACCTGCTGCGCATGCCGCCCGGCTGCGCGTTCGCGCCGCGCTGCCGCTACCGCATGCCGATCTGCGGCAACCCGGTACCGCTGTACGATTTCGGCGGCGGTCACGTCGCACGGTGCTATCTGTACGACCAGCGCGCCGAAGGGCAGAAGACGATCGAAGCGGAGAACCGGCCCATCGTTCCCGACTCCGCCGTGGTGCGCGCCGCGACGCCCGTGGCGAAATGAGCGTCACGGACGTGCGGCCCGGCGGCGTGGTTCCGCCCGCCGCGAAGGACGACATCGTCGTCGTCCGCGACCTCTACAAGTACTTTCCGATCACGTCCGGCATCTTCCAGCGCCACGTCGCCGACGTGCGCGCGGTGGACGGCATCGACTTCGAGATACGCCGCGGCGAGACGCTCGGACTCGTCGGCGAGTCCGGTTCCGGAAAGACCACCGCGGGGCGCGTCATCCTGCGCCTCACCGAAGCGACGAAGGGAAGCGTCACGTTCGAGGGCCGCGAGCTGGTCGGTCTCTCGCGCGGCGAGCTGCGGCCGCTGCGCAAAGAGATGCAGATCATCTTCCAGGACCCGTTCGCATCGCTCAACCCACGCATGACCGTCGGCTCGATCGTCAAAGAGCCGCTCGAGATCCACAACATCGCGAAGGGCAAAGCCGCCGACACGCGCGTCCAAGAGCTGCTGCGGCTCGTCGGCCTGCAGCCGTATCACGCGAACCGCTACCCGCACGAGTTCTCCGGCGGACAGCGCCAGCGCATCGGCGTCGCGCGCGCGCTGGCCGTCGACCCGAAGTTCATCGTCGCCGACGAGCCGGTGTCCGCGCTCGACGTCTCCATCCAGGCGCAGGTGATCAACCTGCTCCAGGACTTGCAGCAGAAGCTTGGGCTGACGTACCTCTTCATCGCGCACGACCTGTCGGTGGTGCGCCACATCTCCAACCGCGTCGCGGTGATGTACGTCGGCAAGATCGTCGAGATCGCCGACCGCGACCGGCTCTACGACAACCCGCTGCACCCGTACACGCAGGCGCTGCTGTCCGCGATCCCGATTCCCGATCCGGTGGTGGAGCGCCGGCGCAAGCGTATCATCCTCACCGGCGACATCCCGTCGCCGGTGAACCCGCCGTCCGGCTGCCGCTTCCACACGCGCTGTCCCGTCGCGTTCGACCGCTGCAAAGTCGAGGTGCCGGCGTTCAACGAGTACGAGCCCGGCCATCGCGCGGCGTGTCACTGGGTGGAAGAGCACGGCGGCAAAGCGCCGGATCTCATCAGCGGCCCCGCGGTGTTGCGCTGAGTCGTGATCGTCTGAAAAAACGAGGAGCGGTCCGAAGACCGCTCCTCTCTGTTGTACCGATGTCCTTATCGGATGCGGCTAGGCCTTTTTCTTGCGCCCGCCCGCGCCTTTCTTGCGCCCGCCGGCGGCCTTCTTGCGACCACCGGCGGCTTTCTTGCGTCCGCCCGCGGCTTTCTTTTTGCCGTAGCCGCCTTTCTTGCGACCGCCCGCGGCCTTCTTGCGACCACCGGCGGCTTTCTTACGCCCGCCCGCGGCCTTCTTGCGACCACCGGCGGCTTTCTTACGCCCGCCCGCGGCTTTCTTGCGTCCGCCCGCAGCGGCTTTCTTGCGACCGCCGGCGGCTTTCTTACGGCCACCCGCGCCCTTCTTACGGCCGTTCGTGGACTTCTTGCGTCCGTTGCTCGATTTCTTGCGCCCAGCGCCTTTGCGACGGCCGCGGCCGCCGGTTTCGCCTGACGTTGCGTCCGTGTTGTCGGCGGTGTCGCCGCCGTTGGTGGTATCCGAACTCATTCAACCTCCTCGTCCGCGCGGACGGAGTTGTCGTAACGGTGATGCATCGACGCGTCGACGCATTTAGTCGCAGAATACACAGATTTCGCGTTTCATGCAACTCTTCGGGCGAAACCGCTGTTCCGCGCGCGCACCGCGCGACGGAATTGGACCCTGTTGACGTAGGGGTTTATACTGTGGCCCGAAGCTCGTCTCGTGCGAGCCGTACCCTCTGGAGACCGTTGTGGCGAAGCCCCTGATCATCGTCGAGTCGCCGACGAAAGCGAAAACCATCAAGAAGTTCTTGCCCGCGCGCTACGTCGTGAAGGCGTCCGTCGGGCACGTCCGCGACCTGCCGAAGTCCACGCTGGGCGTCGACGTTCTGAACGGTTTCGCGCCGCGCTACCTCACCATCAAAGGGAAGGGCGACATCATCAAAGACCTCAAGGCCGCCGCGAAATCGGCGTCCGAGGTCTATCTCGCGACCGACCCTGACCGCGAAGGCGAAGCCATCGCGTGGCATCTCGCCGAGCTGCTGAAGCTCGACAACCCCAAGCGCATCGAGCTCCATGAGATCACGAAGGACGCCGCGCTGGCGGCGCTCAAGGACGCGCACCCGATCGACATGCCGCGCGTGAACGCGCAGCAGGCGCGCCGCATCCTCGACCGGCTGGTGGGCTACAAAATCTCGCCGCTGCTGTGGGCGAAGGTGCGCGGCGGACTGTCCGCCGGACGCGTGCAGTCGGTCGCCGTGCGGCTCGTGGTCGACCGCGAGCGGGAGATCCGCGCGTTCGTTCCGCGCGAGTACTGGACGATCACGGCGCAGCTGGCGTCCGACGGATCGCCCATCGTGTTCCCCGCCGACCTCCATCAGATCGACGGTGAGAAGGCCGAGATCACGAACGGCGAGCAAGCCGACGCGATCATGGCGGCGCTCGCCGGCGCGCAATTCCGCGTCGCTTCGGTCAAGACGCGCGAGACGCGGCGCAACCCCGCCGCGCCGTTCACCACCTCGACGCTGCAGCAAGAGGCGTCGCGCAAGCTGAAGTTCCGCGTCCGCAAGACGATGCAGATCGCCCAGGCGCTGTACGAGGGTGTCGACCTCGGCGGCTCGGAAGGCACGCAGGGGCTCATCACCTACATGCGCACCGACTCGACGCGCATCGCGGACTCCGCGCGCGAGGCGGCGCGCGACTACATCACCGGCCGCTTCGGCGAGAGCTTCTACGGCGGCGGCCGCCAGTACAAGATCAAGGAAGGCGCGCAGGACGCGCACGAAGCGATCCGCCCGACGTCCGCGCTGCGCACGCCGGAATCGCTCGCGAAAATCCTCAAGCGCGACGAGCTGCGACTGTACCAGCTGATCTGGGAGCGCTTCATCGCCTCGCAGATGGCGCCCGCGGTGTTCGACCAAACGACCGTGGACATCAAAGCGGGGGACCGCTTCACGTTCCGCGCGACCGGCAGCGTGCTCAAGTTCGCCGGCTACACCGCGGTGTACGAAGAGGGCACGGACGATGCGGCGGCGCCTGCCGACGGCGCGCCGGCGCTCAACGGCAAGACCGCGAAAGCGCGTCCGATCCTGCCGAAGACGACCGAAGGCGAAGTGCTGGATCCGAAATCGGTCGATCCCAAGCAGCACTTCACCGAGCCGCCGCCGCGCTTCACCGAAGCGTCGCTCGTGCGTGCGCTCGAGGAGAACGGCATCGGCCGCCCGTCCACGTACAGCGCGATCGTCGAGACGATCCAGGCGCGCGGTTACGTGGAGCAGCTCGAACGCCGCTTCCACCCGACGGACATCGGCGAGCAAGTGAACGATCTGCTCGTGGAGCACTTCAACGAGATCGTCGACCTGAAGTTCACGGCGTCGATGGAAGGCCAGCTCGACGAGCTCGCGGAGACCGGCGGCGACTGGGCCGCCACCGCGAAAGTGCTCGGCGCGTTCTACACGCCGTTCGAGAAAGAGCTCGAAGAGGCGGAGCGCAAGCTGCCGAAGTTCGAGCAGCGCGACGAGCCGACGGACGAGGTCTGCGTCAACTGCGGCAAGCCGATGGTCATCAAGACCGGGCGCTTCGGGCGCTTCATGTCGTGCACCGGCTACCCCGAGTGCAAGACCACGAAGCCGATCCTCAAAGACACCGGCGTGAAGTGCCCCAAGGACGGCGGCATGGTGGCCGAGCGCAAGTCGCGCAAGGGCCGCACGTTCTACGGCTGCGCGAACTACCCGGCGTGCGACTTCGTGTCGTGGGACAAGATCGCGCCGCAGCCGTGCGCCGTGTGCGGCGACTACGTCACCGAGAAACAGAAGCGCGGCGGTGCGGTAACGTACGTTTGCCATACCGACAAGACGCACGTCACGGGCCTCGGCGCGCACCCGGACTCCGACGAAGCGGACGCGGACGCGGAGCTCGAACCAGCGTAAGTCATGGCTGACGTCACGGTGATCGGCGGCGGATTGGCCGGGAGCGAAGCTGCTTGGCAGGCGGCGCGGCGTGGTGCTTCCGTCGTGCTCTACGAGATGCGGCCGCACAAGAGCGGGCCCGCGCATCACACGGGGATGCTCGCCGAGCTGGTGTGCTCCAACTCGCTGCGCGGCGCCGCGCTCGAGAACGCGGTGGGGTTGTTGAAAGAAGAGCTCGCGCGGCTCGACTCGCTGATCGTCACCTCGGCGCGTGCGTGCGCGGTGCCCGCCGGCGGCGCGCTCGCCGTCGACCGCGAGCAGTTCGGTGCGCTGGTCGAGTCGCGGCTCGCCGCGCTGCCCAACGTGGAGATCCGGCGCGACGAAGTGACCGCGATCCCGTCCGAGGGCACGGTCGTGATCGCGTGCGGGCCGTTGCCGTCGGACGCGCTCGCGAACGCGGTCGACGATTTGGTGGGCGGGCGGCTTCATTACTATGACGCCGCGGCGCCGATCGTCGCGCTCGACTCGATCGACACCGGCGTGATGTACCGCAAGTCGCGCTACGACAAGGGCGACGGCGACGACTATCTCAACATCCCGCTCGACCGCGAGACGTACGCGCGGTTCATCGAGGACTTGCGGACGCTGCCCAAGCACGAGCCCAAAGGCTTCGAGAGCGATGCGGAGACGGGGGACGTGCCGTACTTCGAGGGCTGTCTACCGATCGAGGAGATGGCCGTGCGCGGCGAGGACGCGCTGCGCTTCGGGCCGCTCAAGCCGGTCGGGCTGCGCGATCCGCGCACCGGCAAGACGCCGCACGCCGTGGTGCAGCTGCGCAACGAGAACGCGGCCGGCACCGCGCTGAACCTCGTCGGCTTCCAGACGCGGCTCACGTGGCCGGCGCAGAAAGAAGCGTTCGGGAAGCTGCCGGGGCTGGCGAACGCGGAATGGTTGCGCCTCGGCGTGATGCACCGCAACACGTTCATCGACTCGCCGCGGCTGCTCACCGCCGACCTGCGCCTGCGCGCGAACCCGCGCGTGTTCTTCGCCGGGCAGATCACCGGCGCCGAAGGCTACGTCGAAGCCGCGGCGTGCGGCACGATCGCCGGCATCGCGGCGGCGCGCGAGCGGCTTGGTCTCGAGGCCGTCGCGATTCCGGCCGACACGGCGCTCGGCGCGGTCGTCGCGCACCTGCAGAACACCGAGACGCCGGACTTCCAGCCGGCGAACGTCACCTGGACGTTCTTCTCGCCGCTGGACGAAACGGTGCGCGAGAAGCGCGCGCGCCGCGCGAAGATGGCCGAGCGCGCGCTCGCCAAGATCGACGCGTTCGCCACCGAGGTCGCGCCGCAGCGACCGATCCCGGTCGGCGCGTAACGGCGGCTGCGCGTCAGCGGTGGTTCGCCGCCGCCAGCAGCGCTGGCAGTTCGGTCATCGACGTGAAGACGTGTGCGCCCGCGGCTGCGAGCGCGTCGGGCCCCGCGCCGCCTTCCGCGGCATAGCCGAACGCCGCCATTCCCGCGGCGCACGCCGCGCGCACGCCGCTCGGTGAGTCTTCGATCACGACGCAGCGCGGCGGTTCGGCGCCCATCCGCTGCGCCGCGTGCAAGAACAGATCGGGCGCGGGCTTCGGGCGCGCGACCATCGATGCGGTGAACACGTTCTCGCCGAACAGCGCCGCGAGGTGCGTGACCCGCAACGACAGCCGCACGCGCGGCAGCGGCGATTGCGACGCGACGCACACCGCCATCCCCGATGCGATGAGCTGCTCGGCGACGTCGCGCACGCCGGGAACCGGCCCGAGCGATTCCACGAGCCCGAGCGCGGTCATCATGCCCCAGCTGTACAGCTCGTCCGCCGTGAACCGCCGGCCGGTCTCCGCTTCCACGGCGGCAGCGACCTGGTCGGTCGTCAGACCTTGGAAACGCCGCCGTACTTCCAGCGGATCGGCCCGAAAGCCCACGGTCGCGAAGAACTCCGACTCGATGCGGTTCACGATCGGCTCGCTGTCGACGAGCACGCCGTCACAGTCGAAGATGACCAAGTCGAGCGCCATGCCTGCCCGTTCCGGCTGCAACCGCGGCTTCTTGCCGCGAGTAGAAAGCCTGGATGTTGTTGCATGCGCCCTCGGGGTATGTTGAACTGTCCGGTATCGCGAGCGCATGTGCGCTGTGGGGGCCCCGCGCGCACACGCGTGGGGGGCGTGTAGCCGGGGGCGGAGCGCCGTGAGACCAAAGATTCGGTCGACGACGATTTGTGCCGTTCGCAGGGACGGCAAGATCGCGATGGCGGGCGACGGGCAAGTAACCGTCGACAAGACCGTCATGAAGCACGGTGCGCGCAAAGTCCGCACGATCGCGGGCGGCAAGGTGCTCGCCGGGTTCGCCGGGAGCGCGGCCGACGGCATCACGCTGCTCGAGAAGTTCGAGGGCAAGATGAGCGCGTACAAGGACAACGTGTTGCGCGCCGCCGTCGAGCTCGCGAAAGACTGGCGCCAGGACCGCGCGCTGCGCCGGCTCGAGGCGCTGCTGATCGTCGGCACTGCCGAGCACCTGTTCGTACTGAGCGGCACGGGCGACGTGATCGAGCCCGACGAAGGCGTCGCGGCGATCGGCAGCGGCGGACCGTACGCGCAAGCCGCCGCGATGGCGCTGCTCGGCCACTCGTCGCTCGACGCGACCGAGATCGCGCGCGAAGCGCTGCGCATCGCCGGGCGCATCGACATCTACACCAACGACGACGTTCAGGTGCTCACCCTCCCGTGAAAAACGCACAAGACCTCACCCCGCGCGAGATCGTCGCCGAGCTCGACCGCTACATCGTGGGCCAGGGCGACGCCAAGCGCGCCGTCGCGGTCGCGATGCGCAACCGCTATCGCCGCGAGCGTCTTCCCGAGGCCGTCCGCAAGGAAGTCTCGCCCAAGAACATCCTGATGATCGGTCCCACCGGCGTCGGCAAGACCGAGATCGCGCGGCGTCTCGCCACGCTGGCGGGCGCGCCGTTCATCAAGGTGGAGGCGACGAAGTACACCGAGGTCGGGTACGTCGGGCGCGACGTCGAGTCGATGGTGCGCGATCTCGCCGAAGCCGCGGTGCGCATGGTGTCGGACGAGCGGCGCAGCGACGTCAAGCACGCCGCGGACGACGCCGCGGTGGAACGTATCGTTGACGTGCTCCATCCCGAGACGCGCGCGCCGCAGGCGCAGCCGGCGAGTCCGTTCGCCGCGTCGTTCGGCTCGATCTTCGGCAACTTCGGGCAGCCGCAGCCCCAGCAGGCGGCGACGCAGACCGCCACGCGCACGCTGCCCGACGACGAGGCGGCGCGCGTGCGCACGTCCGCGAAGGCCGACGTCGAGCGCGGTTTCTATGACGTGCGCGTGATCGAGA
>JAXDMB010000066.1:0-8861 GCA_034666325.1 Vulcanimicrobiota bacterium | reverse complement strand
CTACAAAGTCGGCAAACCGTTCACGCCCAAGCGCAAGCGCGCGACGGCGGGCACCAACGGGAGCACGCGGCTCGGCGGGCCGCCGAACGGCCGCACGCCGAAGTGACGGCGGCGCGCACGCGCGCGGCGGCGTACGACGCGATCGTCATCGGCGGCGGCCACAACGGCCTCGTGACCGCGTGCTATCTGGCGCGCGCGAAGCGCAAGGTGCTCGTGCTCGAGCGCCGCTACATCGTCGGCGGCGCGTGCGTCACCGAAGAGAAGACGTTCCCGGGCTACAAAGTGTCGACGGCGGCGTACGTCAACAGCCTCTTCCGGCCCGAGATCATCCGCGATCTCAAATTGCGCGAGTACGGGTTCGAGCTGCTCGAGCGCAACCCGTCGTCGTTCTCGCCGTTTGCGGACGGGCGCTATCTGATGCTCGGCGCGGACGAAGCGCTGAACCGCCGCGAGATCGCCAAGTTCAGCGCGAAAGACGCCGAGAACTATCCGAAGTACGTCGCGATGCTCGAGCGCGTCGCGACGGTGATCGAGCCGACGCTGATCCAAACACCGCCGAATCCCGTGAAACCGGGCATCGGCGATCTGCTCGCGCTGGGCAAGCTCGGACTTTCGGTGAAGGGACTCGACGGCTCGATGGGCGAGGCGATCGAGATCCTCACCGGCGCGGCGCGGCCGATCCTCGACCGCTGGTTCGAGTCCGAGGAGCTGAAAGCAACGCTCGCGACGGACGCCATCATCGGCGCGTTCGCGTCACCCTCGATGCCCGGCACCGCGTACGTGCTGTTCCACCACGTGATGGGCGAGACCAACGGCGCGCGCGGCGTGTGGAGCTACGTGAAAGGCGGCATGGGCGGCCTCACGCAAGCGCTCGCGAAAGCGGCCGCCGATCTGGGCGTCGAGATCCGCACCGAAGCCGAGGTGAGCCGCATCGTCGTCGAAAACGGCGCGGCAACCGGCGTGGTGCTTGCGAGCGGTGAAGAGCTGCGCGCGCGCAACGTGGCGAGCGGCGTCGACTGCCGGCTCACGTTCGAGAAGTTTCTCGCGCCCGGCGATCTGCCGGCGGACTTTCTCGCGGAGATCGAGCGCATCGACTATTCCAGCGCGTCCGCGAAGATCAACGTCGCCTTGTCGGCATTGCCGAACTTCACCGCGTGTCCGGGAAGCGACGCGGGTCCGCAGCACCGCGGCACGATCCATCTCTGTCCCGACCAGGACTACATCGAGCGCGGCTACGACGACGCGAAATACGGGCGGTTCTCGACCGACCCGGTGGTGGAGTGCACGATCCCGTCGGCGGTCGATCCCACCGTCGCGCCACCCGGGCATCACCTCATGTCGATGTTCTGCCAGTACGCGCCCTACACGCTCAAGGCGGGACCGTGGGACGACACGGCGCGCAACGCGTTCGCCGACCGCTGCTTCGACGTCGTCGAGCAGTATGCGCCGGGGTTCAAGGCGTCGGTGATCGACCGCCAAGTGCTCAGCCCGGTCGACATCGAGGCAACGTTCGGACTCACGGGCGGCAACATCTTCCAGGGTTCGATGAGCCTCAACAAGCTGTTCATGTTCCGTCCCGCGCCGGGCTACGCGAACTACCGCACGCCGGTGAAGCGCCTCTTCTTGTGCGGCTCGGCCGCGCATCCCGGCGGGGGCGTCATGGGCGCGCCCGGCTGGAACGCGGCGCGCGAGATGTTGAAGGCAGGCGCCTGACCGCTGGTCACCCGCTTCGGCAGGCAGCGCAGGCGTTCACCCTTCGGTCCGGAAGCGTACCTCATCTTTCTCTTTAGACGAGGTACGAAAATGAAAGCAATCATCGCCCGAATCGCGCTCGGTGCAGCGCTCGCGCTCGGCGCCGCCACACCCGTCCCCGCGGCGGACGCCATGAAGGGCGGCGGCATGATGATGACGCACTGCCCCGGCGGCTACGTCCTCAATGCAGTCGCCGGCTCCGGTGAATCGGGCTGCGCGACGCCACGCGGCGGCAACGGCGTGATCTTCCTCGCGCTCAAGGTGACGGGCGAGCCCGCCGGGGCCATGCAGCCGGCGCACATCCACCGCGGGAAGTGCGGCTCGAACGGGCCGGTGGTTCTGCCGCTCAAGCCCGTCGTGAACGGCATGTCGGCGACCACGATCCCGATGGCGAAGTGGAGCATGTACAACCACGGCGGCTTCTACATCAACATCCACGAGTCGGCCAAGAACATCCCGCACGTCGTGTCGTGCGCGAACATCACGGCGATGGGCGGCCACGGAGCGATGTAACGCTGCTCGGCCGACGAGCCGACGAGGGCGCCGTAGTCTTTACGGCGCCCTTATTTTTTCCGCAGGCTGTCCCCGGCGCGGGGCGAAGGATCGCCAACTCGCTTTCATGGGGAGGTCTTCTTGCTGAAAATCGTTACCACGGCCGCGTTCAGCGCGGCGCTCGTCCTCGCGGCGACCGCGCAGAGCCCAGCGCCCGCACCGCCGCGCAAGATGCCCACGCAGCTCCATCTCGTCGCGCAGAACAACTCGGGCGAGACCGGAACGGCAACGCTGTACGACGGCGCGCGCGGTTTGATCGTGCGGCTCCGCACGTCGGGCGGCGAGACGGTCGACCAGCCCGCGCACATCCACAAGGGAACGTGCGAGAAGCTCGATCCGAAGCCCATGTATCCGCTCAAAGCCGTGCACGACGGACAGTCGGAGACGACGGTCGAAGGCGTGACGATCGCGCAGCTCCAGAAGGCGCCGTACGCGATCAACGTCCACAAGTCGGCCAAGGAGGCCGCGATCTATGTCTCCTGCGGGAACCTCGTCGCGCCCAAGTAGCCACCCGCCGTTCAACGAGGGCGCCGTGCACGTTGCGGCGCCCTCGCGTTTCGGCGCGCCGTCACTCGACGACATGCCGGACGACATTCGCGCCATCTGTGAGGAGACGCGCGCGAAGATCGGCTTCGTGCCGAACGTGTTTCTCGCGTACGCGAAGCGTCCGGAACACTTCCGCGCGTTCATGCACTACCACGACCTGCTGATGAAAGGTGCGAGCGGTCTTTCGCGCGCGGAGCGCGAGGCGATCGTCGTCGCGGTGTCCGCCGAGAACGACTGCCTCTACTGCGTCACCGCGCACGGCGCCGCGCTACGCATTCTCGGCAAGGACGCGATCGTCGCCGACCAGATCGCGACCAACTGGCGCACCGCGGATCTCACGCCGCGCCTGTGCGCGATCCTCACGTTCGCGTCGCGCGTGAACGAGCGCGGCTTCGCCGCGACCGACAAGGAGCTCGCGGAGCTCAAGGCCGTCGGGCTGAGCGACGAGGACGCGTGGGACATCGCGTCCGTGGCGGGCTTCTTCGGCTTCTCCAACCGCATGGCGGGCTTCATGGACATGCGGCCCAACCCGCCGTTCTACGAGATGGGGCGTCCCGGCCACACGCGCTAACCGGCTCGATCGCACCGGCGCACCCGGCCAGGGGGCCGGAGGGAACGACCGGCACCCAGCAAACGACGCGGGATGGTACGCTTGCTTCGGACCGTCTTCGCGCTGGGTATCGCCGCGACGGTCGCCTTCTCGCCCGTCGCGGTGTGCGCGGGAACGACCGGCACGATCGTCGGCCGAATCATCGATCAGAACAGCGGTGCGTCGGTCGTCGGCGCGCGCGTCAGCGTCGCGTCGCCGTCGCAGAGCGAGAGCTCGACCACCGATGCGAACGGCGGCTTCCGGTTTCTGTCGCTCGCGCCGGACACGTACACCGTGTCGGTCGACCGCACAGGCTATGAGCCGCTCGCGCTCGCGGGCGTCACGGTGCAAGCCGATCAGACGCAGACGCTGAACCGCACGCTCGCGCCGCGCCTCGCGCGTATCGGCGGCACGACGGCGCGCCGCGCGAGCGATCTCGTGAAGCCCGGCACGACGAGCGACGTGTACTCGGTCACCGGCGCGTTGTCGGACGCGACGATGGCGCTCGGCGGACCGGGCGGCCTCAGCAACGCCTACAGCGCGATCCAGTCGGTGCCGGGCGCCGTGGTCGCGCAGGGCCAGATGGGCTGGTATCAGACGCTGTCGATTCGCGGCGGCGACATCGATCAAGTCGGTTACGAGCTCGACGGAATTCCCGTGAACCGTGTGTACGACAACGCGCCGCAGACGATGCTCTCCACGCTCGGACAGCAAGAGCTGCAGGTGTACACCGGCGGAACGCCCGCGACGTCGGACGGACAGGGTCTGTCGGGCTACGTCAACCAGGTGATAAAAACCGGCACGTATCCGGGATTCACGACGCTCAACGGCGGCCTCGGCGGCCCGTCGTTCTTTCACCGGCTGTCGTTCGAGACGGGCGGCTCGACGAAGAACCGCAACTTCACGTACTATGTCGGCGCCTCGGGCGCGAATCAGGATTTCCGCTACGGCGATCAGCGCAACGGCGCCGGCGATCCGCAGCTGTTCTATCCGATCGCGTACCCGTTCGGCGACGGCGGCAGCCGGTTCAACATCTATGACGGTTCGCCCAACCCGGTGACCGGCAACGCGGCGACGGTGGGCAACGGGCTGTATTTCGCGCCCGGACAGACGTACGCGATCGCGAACGTGATGCAGCGCGACAACGTCGTGAACTTGCACTGGGGCATCCCGCACAAAAGCGGCGGCAAAGACGACGTGCAGTTCCTGTATCTCACCAGCGAGGTGTTCAACACGTACTACGGCTCGGTGAACGATCAGGGCGGGCCGGCGTTCGTGGGCGCGGCGTTCGACGTGGCCAACGGCGCGAGCGCGCCGAGCGGACCGTATCAAGCCTTTTGGCACGACGGTTACGTGTACCGCGGACCGCTCTACACACCGCCAAGCGCGGCCGGCGTGACGCCGTACTTCTTCATGAGCAGCCCGACCGGACGGCCGTTCGAGGGGCCGCTGTCGAACGAAGCGCGCGACTCGAACGACAACGGCGTCGCGATCATGAAGCTCCAGTATCAGCACAACATCAACGAGCGCTCGTACCTGCGGCTGTTCGGGTACTCGGTGTACTCCAATTGGTTCATCACCGGCAACGCGAACCAGCAGTTCACGTGCTGCTTCGGCGCGGAGATCAACGACTACGAGATCCCAAGCCACACCTACGGCACGAGCCTCACGTACTCGAACCAGATCAACGACAAGCACCTGCTGACGTTCACCGCGACCACGAGCCAGACGAAGATCCAGCGGCGCTACTTCTACGCGTTCCCCGGCAATCAGGGTCTCGGGACGGCGTTCACCAACCTGATCGATCCGCGCACCGCGTCGCAGAGCGGCAACTGCTACGACCCCGGAACCGGCGACTACACGAGCTGCTTCTCCGGCGCGGGCACGACGCGCGGCACGTTCGCGCAGCCGACGCTCCCGATCACGGCGCCGGGCTTCACCGGCGGCGCGCTGCCGCAGTGGACCGTGACCGAAGCCGGCGATCTCGGCCGGATCAGCAGCGTGTCGCCGGTGTTCAGCGCCGCGTCGATCAACGACAACTGGTCGCCGACGCCCAAGCTGAACCTCACGCTGGGCCTGCGGTTCGAGAACTACACGAACCGGCTGGGCGACACGTCGCAGAGCCCGACCGGGCAAAGCGTGGCTAACCGTGCCTTCTGGTTCAAGGCGTACGACAACGAGTTCTGCTTCAAGCCGGGTGTCGTGGGAGCGATCAACGTGTCGGGCGCGACACCGGTGAACGGGGTGTTCGCGACGCCGGCGAACTGCGCGGCGTTCGCGGGCCCGGGCTACGTCCCCGCGAACTTCACGTTCAGCCCGGAGACGAAGATCAGCGCGAGCGTCATCCAGCCGCGCATCGCGTTCACGTACACGCTCAATCCGGACTCGGTGCTGCGCGGCTCGTTCGGGGTGTACTCGCGCCCGGTCAACACGTCGTGGCTGCAGTACAACGACCTCAACGACCGCGACTTCGTGCAGAAGTACGCCGCGGTGAACTTCCTGGGCTTCGGCTTCAACACGCCGACGCACGACCTGCGGCCGGACACGTCCTACAACTACGACCTCTCGCTGGAGCAGAACTTCCGCAAGATCGACACGGCGCTCAAGCTGACGCCGTTCTACCGCAGCACGCGCGACCAGCTGCAGGCGTTCCCGATCGGCGTGGGCGGCTTGGTGTCCGGCTTCAACGTCGGCAAGCAGACGTCGTACGGCCTCGAGCTCGCCGTGCGCAAAGGTGACTTCGCGCGCAACGGCTTTGCCGGCCAGCTCGCGTACACGTACACGCACAGCCGCATCAAGTACACGAAGTTCCCGTCCGGCACGAACGTGATCGACACGATCAACCTCTACGTCAAGGACTACAACGCGTACACGTCGTTCTGCGCCACGCATGCGAGCGATCCGCGGTGCGGCACCACCGTCGGCGGAGCGGCCGCGGCCCCGTGCTACGACACGTCGGGCGCTCCGCTCACGACCTGCGTCGCTGGCACCACGGTGTCGAACCCGTACTACAACCAGCCGGTGCAGAACCTGTTCCCGGTGGACGCGGAGTACACGACGTACGACCAGATCCCGCAGCCGTTCGTGGGCTCGAACGGGTACGAGACGCCGCACGTGTTCTCCGCCGTCGTTCAGTACAAGCACGACAAGCTCGCGATAACGCCGAGCCTGACGTACAGCTCGGGCGCATCGTACGGCTCGCCACTGAGCTACACCGGCTACATTCCGGACCAGTGCACCGACGCGACGCACCCGTACAGCTGCAGCGGCTTCACGAGCGCCAGCGGTCAGAACTTGGACTTCCTGCTGATCCCGAACGCGTTCACGAACAAATTCGACAACCTGGGCGCGTTCAAAGAACCGTCCCGCGTATCGGTCAACCTGCAGACGTCATACGACCTGAGCCCACGCGCCCGGCTCACGCTCACAATGACCGGCCTGGTGGACAAGTGCTTCCAGCGCGGCTACGCCTGGGACGACAAGAACATCTGCGTGTACTCGCAGCTCCCGTCAGGCGGCGCAGGTCTGGGGCCAACGGGCAACTTCGCGCCAATCAACCAGACGCCGGTGCAATTGCGCTACCCGTACGGCGTGTTCAGCAACAACCTGAACACCGGCTTCGTGGGAACACCGATCCCGTTCCAAGCAGCACTGGATCTGCGAATCAGAATCTAGAGAGAGCGGGTGCACTACCGTGAGGGAATCTCAGAAGCGCGGTAGGCGAGAGTGCAACCTCGGCTTCGTCCTTGCTCAACTGAGCCGGAAGACGTCGTAGATTTCACGGCCGTAGTCCGCCAGTGAGACCGATTCGTGGATCGTCCCGTCGAGATCGGCGACGTGAAGGGCGGATGTTCCGGCATACCGCCCGACGGTCTCCGGGTCGATGAGCTCGCCGGTGCTGCGGGACCTGGTCCGTGCGCGGCTGCTCGCCACGACGACGCGCCCGTCGTCCAGCCATGCCGCGCCGCGCGTGAACCCGTCGAAGGTCAGGAGGGAACGTTCGGCAGACCGGAGGTTTCTTCGCGACGATTCGCACACGTACAGCTGGCCGTCGTGGAACACGACCGTGTGCGGGCGCGCGAGACCCTGCAGCACGAAGCGCTCACCGGTGATGTCGTAGATGAAGCCGTCTTGCCTTTGGGACCAGACGTCGAACTCGCGGAACCGCCGTCCGAACGCGCAGCACACGAGCCGGCCGCCGTAGGCGGCGAGACCGTTGACGTGCAGCGTGTCGGTTTTTGACGAGCTCGCCGCCCACAGCACGGTTCGCTCGACGAACTGCGTGCCGTCGTAACGGTACCAGAGCACTTCGTCCGTACCGCTCGACGCAACGGCGACGCCGCCTTCCCAAGCAGCGAGCGAGTGAAGGTCGCGCGCGCCCGGCATGCGCGTCTTGTTCCGCACGGAGAGCGTCCGTGCGTCGAGCACCGTGACGGTTGCCTCCGGAGATTGCGACCCGATGAAGAGATCGTCGCCGAGCCGGCAGATTCCGGTCGCGCCGAAGCCCGTCGTGGAATAGAGTGGCGTTATCGCCCACGAGAGCGGATCGGCCTGAAGCAGCGTCGACTGCGCCTCGGTCGCCGGATTGCATACGGACACGAGCAGCACGATGTCAGTGCGTGATGCATGCGGCGAAGGCCGTCGCGTCGACGTTTCCGCCGCTGATCACCACGCCGGCGCGCGCGCCGCGCGCGTCGACTTTGCCGAACAGCAGGGCGGCGAGCGCCGACGCGCCGCTCGGCTCGACGACGAGCTTCAATCGCTCGAAGGCGAACCGCATCGCCGCGCGGATCTCGTCGTCCGTCACGGTGACGACGCCCGCGGCGAGAACGCGGACGATCGCCCAGTTCCGCTCGCCGGGCGCCTGCGTTTGCTGGCCGTCCGCAATCGTTTTCGGGACCGGGATCGAGACGATCCGGTTCTCGCGCCACGAGCGCACCCAGTCATCGCCCGCTTCGGGCTCCACGCCGTAGATCCGCACGCCGGGTGAGAGCGCGGTTCCGGCGAGGCAGCAGCCTGCGAGCAGCCCGCCGCCGCCGAGTGGGACGAGCAGGACATCGAGCCGGCCCGCGTCTTCGATCAGCTCCAGTGCGACCGTTCCTTGGCCCGCTATGATCGCCGGATCGTCGTACGGCGGCACCAGCGTCGCGCCGCGTTCCGCTGCGATCGATGCTGCGAGTTCCGCACGGTTCATTCGTTCGCGGTCGTACGTTATCACTTCGGCGCCGTAGCCGCGCGTTGCCGCGAGCTTTGCCGCCGGTGCGTCAGACGGCATCACGATTACCGCCGGGACGCCGAGCAGCTTCGCCGCCAATGCCACGCCCTGCGCGTGGTTTCCGCTCGAGAACGCCACCACGCCCGCGCGCTTCTGCTCGGGCGTCAGTTGCGCGATCTTGTTGTATGCCCCGCGGAACTTGAACGC
>JAXDMB010000065.1:0-13140 GCA_034666325.1 Vulcanimicrobiota bacterium | reverse complement strand
GATCCGCAAAGGCGACACGGAGCGCGCGTTCGCCGAAGCCGACATCGTGCTGAGCGGCACGTTCACCACGTCGTGGCAGGAGCACGCGTACCTGCAGCCCGACGCCGGCATCGCGTATTACGAAGGCGAGACGCTCGTCGTCGAGACCGCCGGGCAGTGGCTGCACGAAGATCTGCGCCAGATCGCCGCGATGCTGCAGCTCGAGGAAACGGCCGTGGCGATCCGCTATGCGAAAATCGGCGGCGCGTTCGGCGGGCGCGAAGATCTTTCGGTGCAGGCGCTGCTCGCGCTCGCGACGTGGAAGACGAAGCGCCCGACGGCGATCGTGTGGAGCCGCGAGGAATCGATCGTCGGCCACCACAAGCGCCACCCGTTCCACATCACGACGAAGTGGGGCGCGAAGCGCGACGGCACGGTCGTCGCGGTCGAGACGCGCACCGTGGCGGACGGCGGCGCGTACGCGTCGACCAGCGTCGAAGTGCTCAAGTGCGCGGCCATCTTCGCGCAGGGGCCCTACCGCGTGCCGAACGTGTCGACCGACGGAATCGTCGTCTACACGAACAACGTGCCGAGCGGCGCGTTCCGCGGGTTCGGCTCGCCGCAGGCGCACTGGGCCGCGGAGTCGATGATCGCGCGCATCGCGCACGCGCTCGAGATCGATCCCGCCGGCGTGCGCCGCAAGAACCTCTACCGCGAAGGCGACACGGAAGCGACCGGCAACGTGCTGCCCGCCGGCGTCAGCGCGGTCGCCGTGCTCGACCGGTGCGCCGAAGAAGCGCAGCGCCGGTTCACGCCGCGCGCGCTGCGCGACGCGCACGGGACGCTGCGCCGCGGTATCGGTATCGCGAGCGGCATCAAGAACGTCGGCTATTCCTTCGGGTTCCCCGAGCAGTCCACGGCAACGGTCGAGCTGATCGCGACGGCGCGCATCGAGCGCGCGGTGGTGCGCACCGGCGCGGCCGATGTCGGCCAAGGCGTGCACCTCGTCTTGCGGCAGATCGTCGCGGAAGCGCTGGAGCTGCCGCTCGAAGCGGTCGCGCTCGTGAGCGACGATTCCGCGCACGCGCCGAACGCCGGATCGGCGTCGGCGTCGCGGCTCACGTTCATGGCGGGGCGCGCGGTGCACGACGCGGCGCTCGCCGCGCGCACGGCGTGGGAGCGCGGCGAACCGCCGGAAGCGACGGTGCAATACCGCCCGCCCGCGACGACGCCGCTGGATCTCGAAACCGGCGCCGGCACGCCGAACTACTGCTACGGCTACGCCGCGCAGGCGGTCGAAGTGGAGGTCGACGTGACGACCGGCGTCACGCGGGTGCTCAAGATCGTCAGCGTGCACGACGTCGGCCGCGCGATCAACCGCCAGCAGGTGGAAGGTCAGATCGAAGGCTGTCTCGCGCAAGCGCTGGGCTACGCGCTCACCGAGAACTTCAAGGTTCGCGACGGCAAGATCCTCACGCCGCACTTCAGCACGTACCTGCTGCCGACGGCGCTCGACATGCCCACCGAGATCGTTCCCGTCATCATGGAGCTCGCCGACCCGCACGGTCCGTACGGCGCGCGCGGCATGGCGGAGATGCCGCTGGTCCCGTTCGCACCGGCCGTCGCCGCCGCGATCTACGACGCGACGGGCGCGTGGGTGAACGATCTGCCGATGACGCCGGAGCGCATTCTCACCGCGATCACCGCCGCACGCGAGCGCACGACCGCGGTCGCCGCATCGCTCGCGGGAGCTGCGGGCGACTGAAACCGGCCGTCGTGGACGTGCACCCGCGGGTGCGGTATCATGCCTCTCATGGCTAGCGAAGCGGAACTCCGCACGAACGTTCGCGCCGAGCGCACCGCGATTCCGGCCTGACCGCAGCGTGGCACCGCGCGCGCTCGCAGGTCCCAAGAACGACACGCTGGGCGGCGTCACCCGGGCGCTGCGCGTTCTCAACGTCTTCGCGAAGAACGCGACGCGCCGGCCGCTCTCCGCGCGTTCGGTGGCGGAACAGCTCGGCATGAACGTGAGCACGTGCTATCACGTGCTCAACACGCTCATCGCGGAACGCTACGTCGTGCGCGATCCCGACACCGGCTTGTTGACGCTCGGTCCGAACGTCGCCGCGCTTTCGCGCGCGTACGACGTTCAGCTCGGCGTGACGCCGGAGATCGCGGCGATCTTTCGCGATCTCGCGCGCGACACGGGCGAGAACGTGGCGCTGGGGATGCTGCAGCGCGACACGCTCGCGATCGTCGAGGTGATCGAATCGGTCGAGCGCCTGCGCGTCGCGGGCTGGAGCCCCGGCATCGCCGAGCACTTGCACGCGCGCGCGCTCGGCAAAGCGGTGCTCGCGTACAAAGACGACGCGTTCGTCGCGCGCCACTTCGAGCGCGAGCCGCCGGCTGCGCTGACGCCGAACACGCGCACGACGCTCGGCGCGATTCGGGAGTCGCTGGCGACCACCCGCGCGCGCGGCTACAGCGAGGACGTCGAAGAGTTCGCGCAGGGCGTGTGCGGCATCGGGGCCGCGTTCTTCGGGGCGGGCGGCGAGGTCGCCGGATCGCTCGTGATCTCGCTTCCGGTCATGCGGCTGGCCGAGAAGCGCCCGGCGCTGGTGCGGCGCGCCACCGAGGCCGCAACCGCCATCACCGCCACGCTTCAGAGCACGGGTCGGAACGAAACCGGAGATTGACAGGCCGCCCGCGGCCGGGCTATCATCGTTCCACCATCAGGATTTCTATTTCTGATCCTGAAATGCAAGAAAGCGACGCGGCCACGCCATGAAGCTGTCTCCCAAGCACCTCGAGCAATTCGAACGCGACGGATTTCTGATCTTCGAAGACCTCGTGGACGAAGCCGAGCTCGCCGTTCTGCGCGAGGACTTGCGCCGGCTGTGCGCGGTTGAAACCGAAAGCGTCACGCGCGAGAAGAGCGGGTCGGCGCGCACGGTGTGGCGCTTTCACGAGAGCGACGGTCCGACGGCATCCCCGGCGTTTCGCTCGCTGTCGCGCACGCGCAAGATCCTCGAGCCCGTGCAGCAGCTCGTCGGCGAAGACGACGTCTACATCTATCACAGCAAGGCGAACATCAAGCCCGCGATCGACGGCACGGTTTGGATGTGGCACCAAGACTACGCGTCGTGGGTGTTCGACGGCGTTCCGGCCTCGAACATGGCGACGTCGCTGATCATGCTCGAAGAAGCGACGGAGTTCTCGGGCTGCCTCTACTTCATTCCCGGCAGCCACCGGCTGGGTGTGCTGCCGCCCGCGCTCGACACCGTCACCACGTCTTGGCCGCTGTGGACGGTTCCGAAAGACCGGATGCTCACGCTCTTGCGCGAGCTGCCGCCGCCCGTGCCGATCGTCGGCAAGCCCGGGACGGTGGTGTTCTTCCATTGCAACATCGTCCACGCGTCCGGACATAACTTGAGCGCCAACGACCGCTGGCACATCTACTTCGTCTACAATCCGGTGTCGAACAAACCCAAACCGGTCGAGAAGCCGCGCGCGGACTGGGTCGTGTCGCGCAATTACGAACCGCTGAGCACCGAACCGGACGACGCGGTGCTGCGCACGCCGGTGCCGGCGTAACGCACCGCTGCCGATGAGAACGCGCGCGGCGGTGCTCGTCCAGAGCGGGCGCGATACGCCGTTCGCATCGTCGCGGCCGGTCGAGGTCGGCGTCATCGATCTTGCGGAACCGCGCGAGGGCGAAGTGCTCGTTCGGCTCGCATCGGTGGGACTCTGTCATTCGGATCTCTCCGCGGTCGACGGCGCGCGGCCGCGCCCCGTGCCGCTGGTGCTCGGCCACGAAGCGGCGGGCGTCGTCGCGCAAACCGGTCCCGGCGTCACGCGTCTGCGTCCCGGCGACAAGGTCGTCTTCTCCAACGTCCCGATGTGCGGAACGTGCGAGTTCTGCGCCGCCGGCCGGCCCGCGCTGTGCGAGCCCGGCCAGCGCGCGAACGCCGCCGGCGCGCTGCTCGGCGGCGCGAGCCGTTTCTCGCGCGCGGGAACGCACGTGTACCAGCATTCCGGCGTCGGCGCGTTCAGCGAGTACACGGTGTGCGCGCAAGAGTCGCTCGTGCCGGTGCCGGATGACACGCCGCTCGAGATCGCGGCGCTGTTCGGCTGCGCCGCGCTCACCGGAATCGGTGCGGTGTTCACCACCGCGCACGTCCCGGCCGGCGCGACCGTCGCGATCTTCGGTGCGGGCGGCGTCGGATTGATGGGCGTCATGGCGGCCGCCGCGTGCGGCGCGCTGCGCGTCGTTGTCGTCGACCCGGTGCCGGAGAAGCGCGAGCTCGCGCTGCGGATCGGTGCGACGGATGCGATAGATCCGTCGCGCGGCGATCCCGCGGAAGCGATTCGCGAGCTGCTCGGCGGCGGCGCGGAGTACGCGTTCGAGATGGTCGGGAGCACGCGCGTGCTGGAGCAGGCATACGCCGCGACGCGGCGCGGCGGGACCACGGTTGCGGTCGGGCTGCCGAACGCCGCGTCGGCCGCCGCGATCCCGCACAGCGCGCTCGTGGGTGAGGAGCGCATCCTGCGCGGAAGCTACATGGGGTCGACCGTGCCGCGCCGCGACATCCCGATCTACATCGGGCTGTGGCGCGCGGGCAAGCTTCCCGTGGAAGCGCTCGTGACCGGAACGTTCGAGCTCGATGAGATCAATGCGGCACTGGACGACCTGCGCGCCGCGCGCGTGGCGCGCATGATGTGCCGGTTCTCCATCTCGTAGCCGAGCGCACCGCATCGCGCGGGTGTCGCAAGGCTTGCGTCCGGCAACGGTGAAACGAATCGTCTCCCTTGCCTCGGCCCTTGCCCGGGCAGCCGTACGAAGGCGCACCACCATGTCGACGAAGCACGAGCCGGACGCGCAAGACCAGCCGGAATCACTGCCGGCAGCCGCATTCGAGGAACTTCGAACGAACCCGCATTCGCTCGGCGGACCGGCGGCCGCACCGCGCACGGAACCCACGACGCACACGACGCCGCACTCGCTCGGGAGTCCGGAACAAAGCTGACTACGTCCCTTCGGCGAGGCCGGCCGCCATGGCGCGCCAGTCGGCTCCGTCGACCGCCGCGACCGTTGATTCGAACCGGTCTTGAAGCTCGGCGCGAAGCCGCTGCTCGGTGAGGTTCATCTTCCGAGCACGGGGCTCGTACGAGGAGGCGCGCCGCAAATTGCGTGCGAGCCCGAAGTACCGCGCGCCGTCTTCGAAGCACCCGTTCTCCACGCTGAGCTCGCAGAACGCCTCGAACGCGAAAATGACGAGCGATCCGGCATCCAGCTCGAGGCCGAGCTGCATCGTCTCCCGGGCCGCCTCGCGCGCATCCTGCGCGCGTCCTTGACGCATGTAGACGATCGACAATGAGTTTTGTATGTCGCCTTCATCGTACGTGTTCCCGACCGACCGCTTGAGCGCGAGCGCCTCCCGGTAGAGCTGTCCGGCGGACTCGAGATCGCCCGTGCGAAGCGCCAGCTCCGCGCGCGCGGCCGTTGCGCTCGCGCGGTGGTCCGGGTCGCCGGTGCTGACCGCGATCCGCGCCGCCTCGTCGACATAGCGTTCGGCTGCGGCGAGATCATCGCGCTCGAACGCGAGCAGCGCCATGTTCGCGAGCGCGACGAACTGACCGTACTGATGTCCGGCCAGGCGAAAGCGCTCGAGCGCTCCTTCGTAGTGCGCCGCCGCTTCGGCGGAGTTGCCGCAGCGTTGTTCGATGACCGCCACGTTGTGCAGCGCCTCGGCGACCCCGCCGACGTCCGATGCTGCCTCGTAGAGCGCGAGGCATGCGACGCTGAGCGCCCGCGCCTCGCCGTAGTCGTCCTGAAGCGTCGCAAACGATGCTGCGCGGCGGAGGAGCGCGGCACGCACGACGCCTGCGATCTCGCCGCTTTCCAGCAACCGCCGGAACCACGTCCGGCCCTCCGTGACGTGCCCGCGAATCTTCCAATAGACCGATAGGCCCGTCGCCATCTCCGCGGCCGCGACGGGCTGGTGCGCCAACCCCCACTCCAGTGCGGCGCGAAGGTTGCTGACGCTCGCAGCGACCTCGTTGAGGCGCATGCCGATGTCACTTCCGCCGGAGCTCAGGGCCCTGGACGACACCAGCCTCGCATAGTGGTCGAAATGACGTCCGGACAAGACATCGAGCGATCCGTCCGCACGAAGCGCTTCGACGACGAAATCGCGGACCGTGTCCGGGAGGATGTACCGCACGGTCAACGGGCCGGCCGTCAGCGACACGAGCGACTTGTCGACGAGCGCCTCGATCGTCTCCAGATCTTCGTCTTCGGACCGCTGCGCAACCGACGTCACGGCCGCGACGTCGAAGGCTCCTCGGAACACCCCGAGCGCTCGCATGAGCTCTGCTTCGCGCGGATCGAGCAGATCGTAGCTCCAAGCGATCGTCGCGCGCAGCGTGCGATGGCGCTCTTCTTTCGTGGAATCACGCGAGACGAGCACGCTGAAACTGCGTGCCAGCCGTGCGTTGAGCTCCCCAAGCGGCATCGTCGCGAGCCGCGCGGCGGCAAGCTCGATCGCCAGCGGAATGCACTCCAGCTTGCCGCAGATGTCTTCGATCGCTTGCAGGGCCGCGCCGTCCGGCACGAAGTCGCCGAGCACCTCACGGGCGCGGTCGAGCAGGAGCTCCGCCGCATGCTGCAGCGGTCCCACACGGTAGACGAACTCGCCGGTGAGGTGCAGCGGTTCACGGCTCGTCACGAGAACTTTCACGGACGCGCACCGGCGCAGCAGCGTGTTCGCGAACGTCGCGGTGCGCGCAAGCAGATGCTCCGCCGAGTCGAGCACGAGCAGCAGCTGCCGATCCGCCAGCTCGCGTGCGATGGTCTCCTCGATACGTTCCTGCGCCGTTTCGCGCACGTGCAGCACGTCGGCGACGGCGTTCGCGATCAGCTCTTCGCTGTGCAGCGGCGACAGTGCGACGACCCATGCGCCGCCGGCGAATTGGTCCAGCGCTTGCGCGGCGACCTGCAGCGCGAGCCGCGACTTGCCGATGCCGCCGGGCCCCACGATGCTGACGAGCCGCCGGTCACGGAGGGCGTCGCCGATCGCCGCGAGCTCCGCGTCCCGTCCGATGAAGCTCGAGATCTCGAACGGAATGTTGTTCGGGCGCGACTCGAGCGACTTGAGCGCCGGAAACGCCGAACGCAGGCCCGGCGCAAGGACTTGGTACGTCGGCTCGGGCCGGGCGAGGTCCTTGAGCCGGTGCGTCCCGATGTCGCTCAGCGTGACGCCGTCCGGCAGCACGTCGCGCAGCAGTGCCGCCGTCGCACTGGACACGAGAATCTGCTCGCCGTGCCCGATCGACGTCACGCGCGCGACGCGGTTCACCGTCGGGCCGAAGTAGTCGCCCTCGCTCACCACCGCGGTGCCGGTATGGATGCCCATGCGCACGCGCAACGTTCCGATCGGATTGCCCCACGGATGCGCGGCGATCCGCCGTTGCGCACCGAGCGCGGCTTCGAGCGCATCCTCGGGGCGGGTGAACGCGGCGCAGAACGCGTCGCCGACCGTCTTGAAGACGACGCCCCCGGATTCGGTGATCGCCGCGCGCAGGATCGCGTCGTGCGCGGCGAGCGCGACGCTCATCGCGGCAGCGTTGCTTTCCCAAAGGCGCGTGCTGCCCTCGATGTCCGTGAACAGAAACGTGACCATCCCGGTGGGATACGCGGTCGCTGAAGCTGGTCGCATCTCACCCGTCGACGCAGACGTCGATCGAATGACGCTGCCGTCCATACCGCCCGTTGATCCCCGGACCGGGAGAAACGTTCCTTCGAGGCAGCATTGCACCTACGCGCACCGGCATGACGGCGAGACGCTTGGCGACCGTCGACCAGGCCGGCGCCGATCGAGCAGAACAGCTGACATGTCGCCGGGCGAGCTTCGTGCTCTGCTCTAAGATGCGTGGTGTCGGCTTGCGTCCGCTGCCAGCGTGCGGGCCGCGCGTTCGTGGCGTTCGATCAGCGCTGGGACGTCCACGTCGACCAGGCGGCCGTCACGGACGCGGACGCTGCCGTTCACGACGGACAGCTCCACGTTCGGGATGCGGCAAAATATGAGCGATGCGAGCGGGTCGTGGATCGAGCCGCCCGCGGTTGCGAGGCCGTCGACGCGTATGCCGATCACGTCCGCCGCCATGTCCGGGGCGAGATAGCCGACGTCGTCGCGGCCGAGCACGTTCGCTCCGCCGCGCGTCGCCAGGCGCAGCGCTTCGCGCGCCGTCATCGCCGATGCCCCGTGCGCGACCCGCTGCAGCAGCATCGCGTGGCGCGCTTCGTCGAGCATGTGCGAGCCGTCGTTCGACGCGGAGCCGTCGACGCCGAGGCCGACGCGCATGCCCGCGTCGCGCTGAGCGAGCACCGGCGCGATGCCCGAGCCCAGCCGCATGTTCGACGTCGGGCAGTGCGCGACGCCGGTGCGCCGCGCGCCGAGGCGCACGAACTCCTCGCGCGCCATGTGGATCGCGTGCGCGAACCACACGTCGGGGCCCGTCCACCCGAGCGACTCCGCGAGCTCCACCGGCCGCTTTCCGTACTGCTCGATGCAGTAGTTCTCTTCGTCCACCGTTTCGCACAGGTGCGTGTGCAGGTGCACGTTGTCGTGCTTGCGCGCCAGCTCCGCGCTCGCGCGCATCAAGTCCGGCGTGACGGAGAACGGCGAGCACGGCGCGATCACGATGCGCGTCATCGCAAAGCGCGACGGATCGTGGTGCTCGCGGATGACGCGCTCGCTGTCGCGCAAGATATCGTCTTCGTTCTCGACCGCTTCGTCGGGCGGCAGGCCGCCCTGCGAGCGGCCCCGGGACATCGAGCCGCGCGACGCGTGAAAGCGCAATCCCATCGCGCGCGCGACGGCGATCTGGTCGTCAACGCGCGCGCCGTTGGGCCAGATATAGCCATGATCCGCGGCCGTGGTGCAGCCGGACAGCAGCAGTTCCGCGATCGCGGTCGCGGTGCTCGCGCGGACGGCTTCCGGCGTGAGGCGCGCCCAAATCGGATAGTGCGCGACGAGCCAGTCGAACAGCTCCGCGTCCTGCGCCCGGGGGAGATTGCGCGTCAGCGTTTGATAGAAATGGTGGTGCGTGCAGATCAGGCCGGGCAACAGCACGAGGCCGCGCGCATCGACGACTTCATCCGCGGTCGCGGTCAATGCAGCGGTCGGCCCCACGGCTTCGATGGCGTTCCCGCGAACGAGCACCGCACCGTCGGGAATCTCCCGGCCCGCGTCGTCGAAGGTCGCGACCAGCGTCGCGTGACGGAGAAGCAGCGTTCGGATGGAAAGAGTCCCGCGATGACGAGCATCGCCGCGTTGAACGCAGCGGATCGCGCCACGTTCGTCGCCGCGGTGGGATTCGCATTCGAGCACTCGCCGTGGATCGCCGAAGCCGTGTGGGAGCGGCGCCCGTTCGCCGATCTGGGCGAGTTGCACGCCGCGCTCACCGGCGTCGTCGCCGAGGCGTCCCGCGAGCGCAAGACGGCGCTGATCGCGAAGCATCCCGACCTCGCGGGCCGCGTCGCGCGCGAGGGGCGCCTGACGCCGGCGTCCCGCGGCGAGCAGGCCGCGGCGGGACTCGACGAATTGACGCCCGAGGAACGCGCGCGCTTCGACCGCGCGAACGCCGCCTACCGCGCGCGGTTCGGGTTTCCGTTCGTCATCTGCGCGCGCGAGCACGACAAAGCGTCGATCCTCGCCGCGCTCGAGCGCCGCTCCGAGAACGACCGCGATGCCGAGATCGCGACCGCGGTGGGCGAGATCGCGAAGATTGCGCGGCTCCGGCTCGAAGACGCCGTCACCGCATGAACGGACCGTACGTGCTCGACTGGCTCAACCTGCTCGCGCGCTGGGCGCATCTGATCGCCGGGATCTCGTGGATCGGCGCGTCCTTCTACTTCGTGTGGCTCGACGACAGCCTCACGCAGCCCGAAGACGACGCGGATGCGCGGCGCGGCATGTCCGGCGAGCTGTGGGCGGTGCACGGCGGCGGTTTTTACCACAACCAGAAGTACCCCACCGGGCCGCGCGGCGTGCCGCTCACCCAGAACCTGCACTGGTTCAAGTGGGAGGCGTACGCGACGTGGATCACCGGCATGGCGATGCTCGCGATCGTCTACTGGGCGGGCGCATCGGCGTACCTGATCGACAAGAGCGTGCTCGATCTGAGCGCCGTCGCCGCGATCACGGTCAGCATCGCGTCGCTGATCATCGGCTGGCTCGTGTACGACGGCTTGTGCCGCATGTTCGAGTCGCGCCCGGTGGTGCTGTGGACGGCGATCGCGGCGTTCCTGCTATTCGCGGACTGGGCGCTGTTCCACGTGTTCGGCGGCCGCGCCGCGTACATTCACGTCGGAGCGATCGTCGGCACGATCATGGTCGCGAACGTGCTCTTCGTCATCATCCCGGGCCAGAAGCGCGTGCTCGCGCAGATTCGCGCCGGTCACGAGCCCGATCCGCGGCCGGGGCGGCTCGGCAAGATGCGCTCGGTGCACAACACGTACCTCACGCTGCCGGTGCTGTTCATCATGATCAGCAACCACTACCCGATGACGTACGGCACGCGCGGCGGCTGGATCGTGCTCGCCGTCATCAGCGCGGCCGGCGTGCTCGTGCGGCGGTTCTTCGTGCTGTCGCACAAGCACCGCTATGCGATCGGCCTGCCCGTCGCGGCTGCCGTCTTGCTGGCGGGCGCCGCGATCGTGAGCGGACCGCGCGCGCAGCGGATCGTCGCGGCCGATGCGGCGCATGCCGTACCGTATGCGCGCGTGGAGCGAATCGTCGCGAAGCGGTGCGCCGTCTGCCACGCGGCGAAACCGACGCAGCCCGGTTTCAGCGCGGCGCCGCAAGGCGTGCTGCTCGACACGCCGGAGCACGTTCGCGCGAACGCCGCGCGCATCGAGCAGCAGGCCGTTACGACGCACGCGATGCCGCTCGGCAACGTCACGCGCATGACGGACGCGGAACGCAAGGTGCTCGGCGAGTGGATCGCCGCGGGAGCGAAGATCTGATGCCGGCGACGCTTTCCACGCACGTCCTCGACACCGCGCGCGGGAAGCCGGCCGAAGGCATTCTGGTCGGGCTCTTCGCGCTTGCGGACGGCCACCGCACGCACGTGGCGACCGGTACCACCAACGCCGACGGCCGCGCCGGCGCGCCGCTGGCGTCCGGACTCGCGCCGGGACCGTACGAGCTCCTCTTCGCGGTCGCGGAGTATTTCGCGCGCGACGGCGTCGCGTCGTTCTTCGACGCGATACCGGTGCGTTTCAATGTCACCGGGGACGGCGCGCATTACCACGTTCCGCTGCTGCTCTCGCCGTGGGGCTATTCCACGTACCGAGGCAGCTGATGACACCGGTCGAGAACCTTTTCCTCGGCGCGCTTCCGCTCGACGTCGCGCAGCGGTGCGCGGAGCTCGGCACGGTGCGAACGTTCGCGCCGGGCGACGTGATCGCGCACAGCGGCGCGCCGGCCGTGACGGTGCATTTTCCGACCGCCGGCGCGGTTTCGGAAGTCGAAGAAGGGCTGGACGGCGGCACGGTGGAGGTCACCGCCGTCGGGTTCGAAGGCCTCAGCGGAATCGCGTCGCTGCTCGACGCGGAGTCCGAGCCGTTCCTGCGCGTCATCGAAGTACCGACGACCGTGCTCGCGCTTTCGACCGCGGACGCGCGCGCGCTCCGGGACCGCGCACCGGCGCTGCACGCGATGATCCATCGCTACGCTTCAGCGCGGATGCGGGGCGCGGGCATCACGATCGGCTGCAACGCGCGTCACGCGGTGCACGAGCGGCTTGCGCGCTGGCTGCTGCGCATGAACGACCGAGTGGGTCACGGTGACTTCGAGCTGACGCACGAGACGGTTGCGCGCATGCTGGGCGTCCGCCGTGCGACGGTCACGCGCGCCGTCGCGCAGCTCGTGAAAGCGGGCGCGATCGGCGCGGGCCGCCACAGCGTTCGCATCGTCAGCCGCACGACGCTCGAAGCGCACGCGTGCAGCTGCTACCCGGACTCACGCGATCTCTTCGACGAGATCTACGGCAGCGGCCGCGCGCGAAAAAGTGATATCTAGCATGTCATAACTGCGGCGGCTCGTCGGTACGTTCGGTACCGTGCGTCACGCACGCACTTAGCTGCTCAGCGGTTGAGCGTGTTTTCATCACGCGCACTTCGTAAAAGACGTGCTGGTGAAAGCACGTTCGCCTGGTCCGGAGACGCTGCGCCGCCCCGTCGTCACGATCGGTGCGGCGTTCGCGGTCGGCATCGGATACATGGATCCGGGCAACTGGGCGACCGATCTCGACGCGACGCGCTACGGCACGACGCTGCTGTGGGCGGTTCTGCTCAGCGGCGCGGGCGCCGTGCTGCTGCAGCTTCTCGTCGTGCGCTATGCGGCGTCGAGCGGCGACGATCTCGCCCGCGCGATCGCGCGCACGTGGCCGCGCGCCGCCGCGTGGCTGTGGCCGCTGTACACGCTCGCGATCGTCGCGACGGAGGTCGCGGAGTTCACGGGGGTCGTCATCGGCATCGAGCTCGTTGCGCGCGTCCCGCTCGCCACGGCGATCGCGGCCGGCATCGCGCTCTTCGTCGCGATGCTGCTGTTCGGCGGGGCGACGGTTCGCCGCTTCGAACGGTTCGCGATCGCGACGACCGCGTTTCTGGCGGTCGCGTACGCGATCGACTGCGCGCTGCTGCGCCCGGCGGCCGGTCCCATCATCGCAGGCGCGCTGGTTCCAAGCCTCGTAGGCCCCGGCGCGCTCCTGGCGGTGGTGGGAATCGTCGGCGCGACGATCATGCCGCACAATCTGTTTCTGCACGGCGGTCTCGTCGCGAGCCGGTTCAGCGAGGTACCGCCGCCGGAGCGCACCGGCGTCGAGCGGCGCGCCGTGCGAGACACCGTCATCGCGCTCGCGATCGCGACCGCGATCAACGCCGGCATTCTGATCGTCGGCAACGCGGTCGGCGCGACGACGGTCGAGTCGGCGTTCACCACGCTCGTTCCGGTCGCGGGCGCCGGTTCGGCATTGCTGTTCGGCGTCGCGCTCATCGCGGCGGGGCTCGCGGCGACCGGCAGCGGCGTCTGCGCCGGCGACGTCATCTTTCACGCCGGCGCGCCGATGCGCCTGACGCTCCTGCAGCGGCGCGGG